>REEN01000063.1 GCA_007695015.1 Marinilabiliales bacterium | reverse complement strand
CATACTAACGAGGTCCAGACTGTAACATACCACTTCAAGGCACTCATAAGAGACGACCGCAGCGGAAACAACTTCGGGTATTGCGATACCGGAGGAGATACCTCCATTACGGTATCTGTCAATCCGACGCCAAGGCTCGAGGTATTCATTGCCGACACAATCGTGTGCGATTCATCAACAGTCTCTATCGATGTAACCGACCTGTTGGGCGATGTGGAAGGAGAAAAGGTTTACCAGCTTACCACATCATTCACGGGAACAGTGGAAGGGGTCCGCGCAACAGGCGAGTATGAGGCGGGAACGGACTTCTCCGACTTCCTGGTTAACCATACCAGCGAAGTACAGGTTGTTACCTATCACTTCAAGGCAATGATAAGGGACGACCGGACCGGAAACAATTTCGGGTATTGTGACCAGGGCGGGGATACCACAATATACGTTTATGTCAACCCGACACCTTTGATCTCCGTCACGCTCGAAGAGACCGTGTATTGTGACCTGAGTGAGATCGTGTTTGAGATCGAAGACCTCAACGGGGCGGTTATTGGCGATAAGATTTACACGCTTACAACAACATACCAAACAGGCATGGTGGCGGGTGTGCCTGCTGACGGCGACTACGACAGGGTTGACCTTGTTCACGACCTGCAGAACCTGACCAACGAGGTGCAGGTAATTCATTACAATTTCAAGGCCAGGATAAGGGATTATCGCGGACCGGGCAGCGGTTACTGCAGCGAGGGCGGTGAGTTTAACTTTACCATTTATCTCAATCCCACGCCAATAGTTACGTCGTCGCTCCTGAACGACAGGGATACAATATGTACAGGCTCGTTCGCAGACTTTTTCCTTACCTCTCCGACCACGGTTACTGACGGTGTGATCACATTCAACTATGTAACCACGGCAACAGGAGATCCGGGTGATGTTACCGGGTTTACCCCGTCAGGGAACAACCTTGCACAGGGAGCAAATATTCTTCAGAACCTGGAGAACCATACAAAAAGGACCCAGTATGTAACATATACGGTAACTCCCGTGGCTCTTTCAACCGGATGTGCACCAGGGATTCCGACCGATGTGGTTATCAGGGTGAACCCGATACCTATTGACACTCTCTTTATCAGCCAGGATGTTGAATGTTTCGGATCGTTTACTGGCGAGCTTACTGTTGTGCCCGCGACAGGTTCGGGGCCATTTGAGATAAGATGGACGGGGCCCGACGGATTTACATCCGACCAGGAGGTAATAGGACATATTGCTTTCGGCCGCTATGACGTGACCGTAACAGATGCGAATAACTGTGTGGCTGAGGGGTCATTAAGACTTTCCAACCCCGATCCTATTGCAGTGAACTTTGCCCGTGACAATGTTTCATGCTATGGAGGATCTGACGGGCGATTAAGGATAACAACTGTACGCGAGGGTGGCGGGCCTCCATACTCATTCGAATGGGTGGGACCGGAAGGTTTTGTTTTCGAAGATAACACAACTCAGAACCAGAGCAACCTGATAGCAGGACAGTACAGTGTGACAATAACCGACGGAAAGGGTTGTGAATACAATTCGCTCGACGGTTATGACCCACTGAACACTCTGCTGGTCGGCGAACCGGATCCGATATCAATTGAAGTCGATGTTACCGATGCCACCTGCGACATTAACGATGATGGTAGTGCAATAACAACAGTTACCGGGGGAACGGCTCCATATACCTACTACTGGGAGGCTCCTGAAGGATATGAACTGCCGGACAATACAGCAGCCGATATCTCTCATATGAGAGGAGGAACATATACACTGTGGGTCACTGATGCTAAGGATTGTGTTGAAAGTATAACGATTGAGGTCGGTGCGCTGCCGCCCTTTGAGGTAACTGCTTTTGTCAGGACAAACTATCATGGTTATGGCGTCTCCTGTTACGGATCATCAGATGCCACGGTTGAACTTGAAATTATCGGTGAATATCCGCCGTTCAACTTCCAGTGGTCAAACGGATCTACAGAACAGAACCTTGTAGATGTGCCGGCAGGTGAATACTATGTGCATGTTCTCGATGATGTTGGCTGCCCGTCAGAAGCAACCGTGGTCGTTACCGAACCGGAGGAGATAGTGCTAAGCGCTTATGTGGATGATGTAAGCTGTTACGGGTTCAGTGATGGACTTATCTCACTGGATGTTAGGGGCGGAACCGGTGAACTATACTTTAACTGGGAGGACGGACAGGCATCTCCTGTGGCAACCGGACTTCCTGCCGGGTCTCACTTCCTCAGGATAACTGACGTCAATAATTGTATTCTTGATACCACTATCAGGGTATATCAACCTGAGAGGCTCATAACCGATCCCGAGGTGAACCTGCCATTCTGCGATGAAATTGAAGACGGCTCTATCGAGCTTAATGTTAGCGGAGGTACATTCCCCTACATCTATTCATGGTCAAGCGGACATACTACCGAGAATATATATAATATAGGAGAGGGTGTCTATTATGTTACCATAGAAGACTTCAACAACTGCATCCTCCTGGATACAATACTGGTGGATGTGGCCCACGAACTTTGCATCAGGATACCCAATGCGTTCACTCCAAATGATGACGGATTTAACGATTACTGGGTAATCGGTTCAACGGTGGCCGGAAGACTTGGAGAGCTATATCCCAATGCTGTAGTGGAGGTTTACAACCGGATGGGTGAACTGGTGTACCGCTCCCGGGTGGGTTATCCCGATCCCTGGGATGGCACAAGCAACAACGGGCAGATACTGCCGATGGATTCCTACTTCTACATTATATACAGGGACATAGGTAAGCCTCCTATCCAGGGACACGTTACAATTATCAGGTAAATGAGATACATACACACCATCATCCGTCTTATTAAGGGTGGCCATATATATATGGTCTGATTCAAAGGGTATGCTGTCAATCTGGTCAACTGCCGGAAAATAGGAAATAGCACAGGATAACGTGAACAGTCAGGAAGTGGATGTGATAAGCCGGGCAAGCCGGCCGGTGAGGTTTTTCCTGGTGTATTCAACCTGCCTGCCGTTGCCGGCTGTCAGGCTGCCCTCTTTTTTAAATCTTTCAACCAGTTCGTTCATATAGCTGTAAAGCCCCTCCTCATCTTCCCTGGTGAAGCTTTTGCCGGCATCGCATTCGGCGATGATCGCCGCGGCATCGCTGCCGGCCGAATCGACAGCAATAACAGGCCTGCCTGCTGCCAGGTACTCGAACAGCTTGCCCGATGAGCCGCTGTAAGACTGGATGTCGGGAAACATGTAGAGCAGGGCTGTACTGCTTTTGAGGAGAGAGACGAGCTCTTCGTGGCTGAGATACCCCAGGTACTCGTAATTACCGGCAAGCCCGCTCTCCTTTATCTCCTTTTCTGTGCCGGCGGCAACACTTCCTGCGATCTGCAGCCTGAACCTGATGCCGGGATGCTGCCCGATAAGCTTCGAAAAGGCCCTGAAGAAAACCTTCGGGCGGTACTGCCCGGAGATGGTCCCCGAATAGGTTATGGTAAAATCTGCGGGCGGGGCGGGAGAACCAGCCGGGGTGTCCGGATCGGGCGAAACGGCCTTGGTGTCCGGATCGGGCCGGGTACCCGGAGCAACCGCGGAGCCAGTGGTGCCAGAGGCAACCGGATCGGGCCGGGTAACCGAGGTGGCAGGTGCAGCCGGCTCCTTGAAGTCCTCCTCATCGTACCCGTTGGTGATGACCTCTATACTGCCTGCATCCAGGCGCCCTGTCTTGCTGCCCAGCAGCCGCGCCGTCGAGCTGTTCACGGCTATCACCCTGTCGGCCTCTTCCAGCACCTTCCTCTCGAGCCGGCGGTCAATACTGTTTGCCAGTGGTGTATGCAGAAGCCTCTTATAATAATATATGTCGGTCCACGGATCCCTGAAGTCGGCTATCCACCGTACTCCCGTCTTCTGTTTCAGCTTCCTGCCCACCAGGTGGGTGGAGTGGGGCGGGCCGGTGGTGATGACGGTCTCTATACCATGCAGGGAGATCAGTTCGGCGGACTTTTTCAGGGCATACCGGTTCCAGCCTTTGCGGGCGTCAGGAATGAAGAAGTTGCCGCGTATGAACCGCAGGATGGTCTGCAGGGGACTGCCGGCATCGTCAATATTTGCGAATCCGCCGTAAGGCATCTTATCTTTTCCGAAAAGGCGGGCCACGACACGCAACACTTCGAATGACCTTGTCTTAAAAACCTTCAGTTGCCCGGGAACATCCTTTTCGAGGCTGGGGTCAGGCTGGGGGTAGGAGGCATAATCCTTATCGACGGTAATTACGAAGGGTTCTATGCCGTACTGAGGCAGGTACCTGGAGAACTTGAGCCAGCGCTGAACTCCTGCTCCGCCGCTGGGAGGCCAGTAATAGGTTATTATCAGGACCTTTTTCATAATGCTCTGTTGCCGGAGGCGGATAATGGTTTAACAACGGCAGCCATCTGCTGTACTTACTGCAACGTTTTCTTCCCCGTAAGGGAAACGGTCATGATCCTTTGCTGCTGCCCGGGAAACCTTAATAACAGTGTGCCGGTTAACGCAAAACCAGGGCCCGGTCAAATCGCCCTGAGCAGCTTCTTCATGTTTACCTTCTCTCCTATTATCTCGCGCAGCGCCTTTACCGGCACCCTCTCCTGCTCCATCGTGTCGCGGTGCCTTATGGTTACGGTCTCGTCCTCCTTCGTCTGGTGGTCGACGGTGATGCAGAAGGGTGTGCCGATGGCATCCTGCCTCCTGTAACGGCGGCCAATCGAATCTTTCTCCTCGTACTGGCAGGCGAAATCGAACCTTAGTTCATCGCGTATCGCGGCCGATATTTCAGCAAGTCCGTCCTTCTTTACCAGCGGGAATATTGCCAGCTTGACCGGCGCCAGGGCGGGCGGAAGCCTCAGTACCACGCGCTCGTCTTCTGTGCCGTTCTCCTTTTTGATCTTCTCCTCTGCCCAGGCGGCGGCAATAACCGTCAGGAACATCCTGTCAAGCCCGATCGAGGTTTCAACCACGTATGGCACGTAGCTCTTGTTCAGCTCGTTGTCGAAATACTGCAGCTTGCGGCCGCAGAACTTCTGGTGCTGCGACAGGTCATAGTCGGTGCGCGAATGTATCCCCTCAACCTCCTTGAACCCGAACGGGAATTCAAATTCTATATCGGTGGCAGCCTTGGCATAGTGGGCCAGCTTGTCGTGGTCGTGAAAACGCAGCTTGCCGGGGTCGAAGCCCAGCGCCTTGTGCCACCTCATCCGCTTCTCCTTCCAGTGCTCGTACCACTCCTGCTCATCGCCGGGGCGGATAAAATACTGCATCTCCATCTGCTCGAACTCGCGCATGCGGAAGATGAACTGCCTTGCAACGATCTCGTTCCTGAAGGCCTTCCCTACCTGGGCAATGCCGAAGGGGAGCTTCATGCGGCCGGACTTCTGCACGTTCATGAAGTTGACAAAGATACCCTGTGCTGTCTCGGGGCGCAGGTAAATCTTGCTGGCGTCTTCGCTTACCGAGCCCAGCTTCGTGTCGAACATCAGGTTGAACTGCCTTACGTCGGTCCAGTTGCGCGACCCCGAAACGGGATCGGCTATCTCGCAGTCGATGATGATCTGCCTTATCTCTGCCAGGTCGTCCCGCTCTGATGCATCGACATAACGTTTTTTTATGGAGGCTATCTTCCCTGCCGTGTCAAGTACCCGCTGGTTGGTCTGGCGGAACATCCTTTCGTCAAAACTATCGCCGAAACGTTTGGCCGCCTTGTTTACCTCCTTGCCGATCTTCTCTTCGAGCTTCTCGATGTGCTCTTCGATAAGCACGTCGGCCCTGTAGCGCTTCTTGGAATCCTTGTTGTCGATCAGCGGGTCGTTGAAAGCATCGACGTGACCCGAAGCTTTCCATACTTCGGGGTGCATGAAAATAGCCGAATCGATGCCGACTATCTCGTCATTGAGCAGCACCATCGCGTCCCACCAGTATTTCCTGATGTTATTCTTGAGTTCTGCACCGTACTGCCCGTAGTCGTATACCGCGCTGAGGCCGTCATAGATCTCCGACGACTGGAAAATGTAGCCGTACTCCTTGCAATGGGCCGTGAGTTTCTTAAAGAGGTCTTCCTGTTTCATAATCAGATGTTTCTGTAAAGCTTCCGCCGCCGGGCGGGTGTGCTGCAGGTTGCCCGGCAGTTTGAACAATCCGACAAAAATAAGGGAAAATGTTTAGTTATAAGGCCCGGCCATGGTTTTTTTGAAGTGATATCCCTTTCGGGGAAGGGTACGGCTGCTGCAGGTGCTTTTTTTTGTTACTTTTGCTTAAACCATATATCGACTCCGGCAGGATGATAAACCTGAGAGAACATTTCAAGCTTTCGGCCATATATACATTTTTTGCCGCTTTCCCCGCCCTGCTGCAGCTTGTGGTTTACCCGGTGATCGAGGGCGAGGCCCGGCTCGGTCCGGTCGACTTCGGATACCTTGCCATTACAGAGGCTATCATAACCATTGTATTTATAGTCTGCACCTTCGGAATGGGCAGCGGGATAACCAGGTTCTATTACGATCACAAGGATGACCCCGCCGGGTACAAGAACCTGGTGTCGGGCATACTCACCGGCATACTGGGGAGGGGACTGCTTCTACTGGGAGTGGTGCTGGTGCTGGCTCCGCATATCGGTCAGCTTTTCCCGCAGGAGGCGCTGCAGGATTTCGGCAGGTACGGGCCCGCACTGGTTATCTCGGGCCTCAACAGGTCAATAATAACAACCCTTCTCGCCCTCTACAGGAATGAAAAGAAGGTTCAGGCCTTTGCTGCAGTCAGCTTCTTTTCTGGCATCTTCAGGTCGGGCTTCCAGCTGGCCGGGGTCTTCCTGCTTGAACTTTCATTCATTGGTTACGTGCATGGGACGGCGGCAGGAGGGTCGGTAATTGCCCTGATCCTGGTAGTCTATACCTATAGCAGATGCGGACTTCGTTATAACAGGTCTCTTATGGGCGAACTGCGTCGCTTTACAGGCCCCCTCTTCATGACCGAACTGATTTTTTGGGGACTTCTTTTCGCCGACAGGTTCTTTCTGCTAAAGGATCCTGAATCACTGGGCATCTACGATAATGCGATGAAGTTTGCAATTGGCCTCCAGATGATAATCCAGGGGCTCTCAAGCGCCGTCCAGCCTGAGATTTTCAGGTACCTCAAGGAGGGGGCAGACAAACGAAAAGAGGAGATAAGATCCCTCACCGGCATATTCATGGCTGAAGCCACCGGTATCATTGCCGTAAGCATAATCCCTGTCATGGTCTTCATCTCAGTATTCTATGAAACAGGGCTGACCATGTCGGCGGGACTGGTAACCGTGGTGTTCGTGAGGTTCATCCTGAGGGCGCAATACCAGGTGTTCGCCTGGCCGCTGCTCTTCAAAAAGAAGTCCGCCATTTTCTTCTACCTCAACAGCTCCGTGCTGGCGATCAACCTGGGCATCAACTGGCTGATTACACCAAAGATCGGCTATTACGGCGCCATCATTGCTTTTTTGACAGCCTACATCATTCAGATCATTGCCTTGCAGATATTGCAGCGAAGGCATGCCCCGTCGGCGTACGACAATACCAAAGTCTTTTCGTTCCCCCTGTCTGTTGTGGTGCTCGCTATAGCTCTTGAGATCCTGAAAGTTGCTTTTTCCCTGGAGCCTTTTGTTACCTCATCGCTACTGGTCATTTATGTGGCGGCGGGCATGACAAGGGTTTACCGGGAGGATATAGTTTCTATACTGCGGCCGAAGAGGGGCTGACCCTCACCGCCGGGGAAGGGCCTGATAACTGCCGGTAGAGGTTGGCGGACAGGGCTTGCCGGTGAAACCCCTTATATCTGCATGCATTGCTGCGCACAGGTCCTGCCGGTGACGGGCCTGGTTATTTTTCGTACAGCGAAACGAGGACGCCGGCATCGGCCTCCCAGTTATACTTCTGCTCAACCCACTTTCTGGCGGGAAGAACTGTTACCCTCTTTTCGTAGAGCGCCACCAGTTTGTCTGCCAGGTCTGTGGCCGAACCCGACCTGAAGATTATACCCGACTGTGTTTCTGTTATGATCCTTTCCAAAGGGAGGCAGTCACTTGCAATAACCGGTTTGTTGGCATACATGTACTGAAAAAGTTTATGCGGGATCGTACTGTCTGTGTGACCGGTTTTAAGGTGCGGGATCAGTGCGGCATCTGCCTCTGCCAGGTAGCCGGCTACCTCTTCAAGGGTAAGTTGCCCGGTAAACTCAACACGGGTGCCAAGGTTTTTTTTGCCTGCAAGATCCTTCAGTGGCTCCAGGTATTTTCCCGATCCTGCTATCCGGAGGCGGATACCGGGGATCCTGTCGCCGACAAGCGAAAGCGCCTCTATTACCGTGTGCAGCCCCCTGTGATAAGTAATGCCCCCTGCATAATACAATGTATAATGATCAGGGTCGGGACCCTTGTCGGGCAGCTGAAAGCTGTCCCTGTTCAGGGTATTGCTTACAACCGCAATACCTTCCCTGTCTTGCCCTTCAGCGGCCAGCCTATCCCTGGCTTCCTCCACTACTACGATAATTGCATCTGCATGGCGCAAGATGCTCCTTTCATACCGCTCCCAAAGGAAGACCGGTGAAAGCAGCCGTCCGGCAACTGTCCTGGTATGGGCCGACACCTTCAGCAGGGCCGGCCAGTTTTCATGAAGGTCAACCACCAGCTTCAGGCCATACCGGTATTTCAGTATCTTCCCCACCTTTGCAAGTGGCAGGTCATGTATGTGCAGGGCCTCTATACCATTATCGCTGATTATCTTATCGAGGAACCGCTCCCAGAAGCTGAAGTAGAACGGGAAGGTCAGCGCGGCAACACTTGCCTTGTACAGCAGGGTTGACAGCGGGATCCGTTGAATGATGATACCCCTGAAATTATCCCTTTGCGGCCGGTCCTTTCTGGTATAACAAGCCAGGTGCACCTCGTGGCCGGCGTTGACAAGTGCAAGAGCCTCATTCTCCACCCTTACATCAGGCGGAAACTCGTGGTCCAGCACCATCAGTATTTTCATATCTCTGTCCCTTTCATATTTTACAGCTCTTTGAACAACCTGAGAATTCTCCTGTACTCGTCAACCCAGCTGCTGGTTTCAGTAAAGGCATGCCGCTCTACGGGGTAAACCGCCAGTTCCCAGTTCTCCTTGCCCAGCTCGATAAGTCGCTGTGTGAGCCTTACAATGTCCTGGAAGTGCACGTTATCGTCAACCATCCCGTGGCACATCAGCAGCGCCCCTTCGAGTCCCTCTGCGAAGTATATGGGCGAGCTGCGAACATAGGCCAGGCTGTCGCACACCGGGGTGTTCAGTATGTTGGAGGTGTACCCGTGGCTGTAATGCGCCCAGTCGGTTACCGACCGCAGCGCCGCACCGGCCGCGAAAACATCGGGGTGGTTGAACATCGCCATGAGGGTTATGAACCCTCCGTAAGATCCACCGTAAATACCGATCCTGCCGGGATCGATGCCGTACTCCTCGACCAGGAAACGGGCTCCGTCAACATTGTCTGACAGGTCCTTGCCTCCCATGTGCCTGTAAATACCAGTGCGCCAGTCCCTGCCATAACCTGCGCTGGCCCTGAAATCGGTGTCAAGCACCGTGAACCCCAGGTCAACGAGCAGATTGTGGAACATATACTCCCTGTGGTAGCTGCTCCACCACTTGTGCGCATTCTGAAGGTATCCTGCCCCGTGCACGAAGATTACCGCCGGTCCGCCCGGCTCAGGGTTTTCGGGCCTGTACAGCCTGGCCCATACCTCTTCGCCGTCTTCCGCCGTAAAGGTTATAAGCTCAGGCACCCTCCAGTCGTATGCCATGAACTCCGGGGTTAGGGATTCGGTAACCTGCTCCATCGCAGCATCAGGCCGGTTATCCATTATATAAAGTTCCCAGGGTTTGTTGTAGTAGGAATAACGTATTGCAAGCGTCTTCTCATCGGGAGAGAGGGTCACATCGTGCCTCCCCTCTGTCGTAGTGATCTGTGTGCGGCGACCTCCGCCGAAAGGCATCCTGTAAAAATGACGCTCACCGGGATGAACCTCATTGGAGGTGAAGTACCAGTAATCCTTATCTTTCGATAACTGCGGGTTGTACACCTCAAACCTGCCGGAGGTCAGGGCCCTTTTCCTGCCTGTAGTGACATCAAGGGTGTAGAGATGCGAATAGCCCGAATCCTCGCTCTGGAACCATATCGTTTTGTTGTCGGGCAGCCAGCCCATGCCCGACCGGCCCCACACATTGATGCCGGGCCCGGCTATCCATGCCTCGTCCCTCTGCCTGTCGAGCGGACTCAGTGTTCCCGTTTCCGGATCGAGAAGCATGATCCAGCGGTCCTTGTTGTCCCTTGCCCTGATATTGACAACGGCACGGCTGCCATCGGGCGACCATAAAAGGGCCGTAATGGAGACCTCCCTGTCGGCTTTCAGCTCCTCATCCTCAAAACCGTATTCCCTCATATAGGCTGGCACATCTCTCAGCCCGGGTATGTTACCGGTGCCTACATCATATTTTTCCCCTTTTTCCGTGTCGTAAATACCCATGGAGACTGGCATCTGTGGGGCGCCCACCTTTGGCCTTACCATCGTCTCTTCGGTATAGCCCGACATGGTAACGTAGTCGGGCATCATGGTCTGCCGCGCATCGGCGCTTACGGAATACATATAAGTTATGAACCGGCCGCGTGGACATAAGCGGATATCCCTTACGGCAGCATTTCCGGTATATATTGCAAGCGGCCTGTCGGGCTGCTCCCTCTCTCGCTGCTCCCTGCGTAACTCCTCAAGTTCCTTTCTCTCACGAAGGACCTCGAAAAGTCCGGTCTGCTGACTCTCCAGCCACCGGTCCTGTTCACTTTCCGGGGAATCAGAGGGTTCCCGGCCCCGGCGAAAATCGGTCAGTTGGCGGATTGTGCCTTTTTCCAGGTCGTACAGAAAAAGGTTATTGCCTGATATATAGGTTATCCCCTTTTCGTTGCCGGTAAAAGCAGGTGAGGAGGCCGGCTGCAGTGTTTCGGTCAGCTGCCTGGTTTGTGAGGAATTGAGGTCGGTTATGAAAAGGTCGCCGTTCCTGGTATATACTTTTTTTGTCCGCTCCTCATTATAAACAGCCTGCCGGGGAGCAAGCTGCCTCCTTTGAGCCGGTGTGGCCCTGTTCACCTGGCCCGTTCCCGTATCATATATATACAGCGAATCGGAGGGGTTGTTTTCGGGGTTCCACCAGAAATAAACAAGCCTGCTGTCGTCACACCAGCTTATGGATGAGGGCTGGTGCCCGGTGAACTCCTCACCTTTCATTATATCTTCCAGTGAGAGCGTGGAGGATTGCGCCCACAGTGATCCCGGCAGGAGTGAAAGGCATATTGCCATCAGGATGGAAAGAGCTCTTTTTGTCATGTCGTAAATGCAGTTGGTTTGTTAACAGCGCGCAAAATACAAAAAAATGTTCACAGAAAGGCCGGGGAAAATTGGCATCACGGCGGCGATGGGCAGCACGGTAGTGTGCCGGGGGCGATGGGCAGCATGGGGGTGTGCCGGCGGCGTGTGTGAACCCGGCAACCCCGGCTGGCGGGCCTTACAATGAAGCTGTTTCCCGGGGAGCGCCCGGGCAGGCCTGTGGCTTCTATTGCTTTATTTCCCTGAACTGCCCGGGTATTCTATCAATGATGGAGAGGATCTCCTCCGGGTCGAGCGATGTCAGGAGCTTCAGCCTGGTATCCCTGAAGTGTGCCAGGCTTTTGAAGTACGCCACAAAATGCCTTCTCATCTGCAGTATTCCCACCTTCTCCCCTTTCCATTCGAGCGATTTGAGGAAATGCTCGCGTGCGATATTGGACTTCTCCTGCAGGGTTGGCGGCGGCAACAGCTCACCCGTATCCAGGTAGTGCCTTATCTCCCTGAATATCCAGGGCCGGCCCACAGTGGCTCTTCCTATCATGATGCCGTCAACCCCGTACCTGTCGAACATCTCTGCGGCTTTTTCAGGAGAATCGATGTCGCCGTTCCCTATCACCGGGATCTTCATTCTCGAATTGTTCCTGACCGCCCCGATCAGGGTCCAGTCCGCCACCCCCCTGTACATCTGCGACCGCGTGCGGCCATGTATGGTGATGGCCTTTATCCCCTGGTCCTGCAAACGCTCGGCAACCTCGACTATGGGCTTGCTGTTCTCATCCCACCCGAGCCGGGTCTTGACGGTCACGGGAAGGGTGGTGCATCTGACAATCTCGCCGGTCATGCTGATCATAAGGGGGATATTGCGAAACATTCCCGAGCCGGCGCCCCTGTTGGATATCTTCCTTACCGGGCATCCGAAATTTATGTCCAGAAGATCGGGAGCGGACTTTTCAGCCAAACGTGCGCCGGCAACCATGGAGTCTGTTATGTGGCCGTAAAGCTGGATGCCCATGGGCCTCTCATAATCGAATATGTCAAGTTTCCTCAGGCTCTTCCTGCCATCCCGTATAAGTCCGTCGCTCGATATGAATTCAGTGTACATCATATCTGCCCCGAATTTCTTGCACATAAACCTGAAAGACGGATCGGTAATGTCTTCCATCGGCGCGAGGAACAGGGGCCTCTCTCTGAGCTCTATGTTATCGATCTTCACCGGGATGCTGAATTTTTTGACCAGCAAAATTAAGAGGTTTTTTTGTTCTGTGTGAACGATTGGCCATAATTTCATATTTTTGCCGGTATGCGCAACGGACCTCTTCAAAATACAGGACCATTCGTCAAGCTGGTCTTTTCGGCATTTATTGTCATCTCTGTTTTTCTGGCAACCCTGCTTGGTGGACTCCTGCTGGCAATACCTTTGTTCGGACTGGGTTTTATCGAGCTGTTTGAGAGTCTTTCCAATATAGCGCATCCCAGGTACCTTGACCTGCTCAGGTACTTCCAGGTAGTGCAGTCAATCGGACTTTTCGTTATACCCCCGTTCATACTGGCATGGTTCTTCGGAGGCAGTATCCTGGGTTACCTCAACATGGACAGGGGAATAAGCCGCAGGGCTGCAATTCTTACAGTCCTGGTGATGCTCTCGGCCATACCCCTGATCAACCTGCTTGCCTGGTTCAACGCCCAGCTTTCCCTGCCGGAAGCGCTGTCAGGGCTCGAAGAGTGGATGAAAACTACCGAAGAGACTGCTGAAAACCTGATAAAGAGTTTCCTGAGGGTTGACACGGTAACCGGCCTGTTCGTGAACCTCGTGATGATAGCTGTAATCCCTGCCGTTGGTGAGGAGCTGCTGTTCAGGGGTGTCATTCAGCGTCTGTTTTCGGAATGGACCAGGAGCCACCACCTGGGAATATGGATCGCCGCCATAATCTTCAGCGCCATGCACCTTCAGTTTTACGGCTTCCTGCCGCGCACCGTCCTGGGGGCGTTGTTCGGCTACCTGCTGGTGTGGAGCGGGACAATGTGGGTGCCAGTACTGGCTCACTTCGTTAACAACGCGGCGGCAGTATTCGTCTATTACTTCATTTACAAAAACCAGCTGAGTGAAGAGATAGAGACCATAGGAGCCGGCGAGGGCGACTGGATATATGCCCTTGCAAGTGTGCTGGTATTCACAGTCTTTATCGGGATATTCTACAGTAAAGAAAAACGGCAGTCACCAACATTGTACAGAAGAGGCTAAGTCCGGTTACACACCGTCAGGCAGGCAGTCCCCCGGGACCCGTTACCGGCCCGGCCGGTGCCTGCACCCGGCAAGCGGACGCTGTCAGCAGGAAGATTCAGCCTCCTGTTGTCAACCAGCCCCGGTTTTGCTGTTGCCGAAGAAGTTAATGCTGCCAATCTCATTCTTCCGGTAAACGTATACCAGTCCGTACTCCTTTGCCTTTTCCCTCATCAGGTCGCCGGGCAGGTCCTTGAATGAGTCCTCCACCTCGTTCCAGATACGGAGTATGATCCTGTCAGCCTCATTACGCAGTTCGGTGAGATTTTCGAGCGCCCTGGCCGTGTTCTTCTGAAGGGTTTTCTGGTGGTGGTGCCTGTCCATGAAAGTCTCATACCTTACACGAACAAGTGCGATGGTCGGATTTGTTACCGGGGTGTTCCCCTCAATGACGCGCTTCGCCTCACCGTCAATCAGTCTGGAACCCCACTCTATCACGTCCCCCTCAGTACTGAGCGATGGCGTTTTTGTTTCATCTGCATCAATACCGAAATATTTTCTTATTGCCGGCTGCAGATCGCCGCGTAAAATTGCCATGTTCATGACCTGGATGAAATGGGAGATGTACATTTTTGCCTTTTTGAGACTTACCGAATACTCCTTGTTCTTTTTTGTCTGCATGGTATAGGACTGCCTGTAGAACAGGATAGCATTTTCATATGTGCTCAGGAAAGACTGCAGGTTCTGGAATGTTTTCTGACTAAAGGCCAGCTTGAATGGTGGAAGCTCCTTTCCCTTGGAAAGGGCAATGTTCATCGCCTTAAGACGTGCTTTGTCCGTATTTGGAAGACGCCGGTAGGGCATAATTAACAGAGCTTCGTTAATAACCTGTTGATAAAGGAGTCGTTTCTGCGAATATATAATATTATATTAAACAACAACAGCTATTCGCAATAATTTTGACGAAAATTATTTTGATGTTATTTTAGCAGCTGGCAAATGCCTTTAACCGGGTAACAGGAGAAGCGATCCACCTGTCCCAAAAAACCAATGTAATAATGTTCAAACCAGACGTATACAGGCAGAGAAGGAACAGGCTTGCAAAAGATACCGGAAAGGGACTTGTGCTTCTGCCGGGCAATGAAGATGCCTCAATGAACTACAGGGCCAACACCTATCACTTCAGGCAGGACAGCTCGTTTCTCTATTTTTTTGGTATTGACCAGCAGGGATTGGCCGGACTTATTGACCTCGATGAGAATGTCCACATGCTGTTTGGCGACGATGCAGGGATTGACGATATTATCTGGATGGGTCCCCGCCCCTCAATCCGTTCACTGGGCGAAAAGTCGGGAACAGATAAGGCCATGCCGTACAAAGAGCTGGGGAAAATACTGAAACAGGCCGTTGACTCGAATAGAGAAATCCACTACCTGCCGCCTTACCGTGAGGAGAGGATACTGCGCCTGGAAAGCTGGCTGGGCATCCATCACTCAGAGGTACAGCAAAGGGCTTCAAGGGCACTTATAAAGGCAGTTGTCAGTCAGCGATCAATCAAATCTGATGAAGAGATTGCCGAGATAGAAAAGGCGGTTGACATAGCCTGTGAAATGCATACCGCCGCCATGAAAATGGCAATGCCCGGGGTGTATGAAAGAGAGATAGCCGGCCGGGTTGAGGGCATCTCACTGTCTCATGGCAACCCTGTCTCCTTCCCTGTAATACTGAGCGTACAGGGTCAGACCCTGCATAACCATTACCACGGCAATATCCTGAAAAAAGGGCAGATAATGGTTACCGACGCAGGCAGTGAGACATCAATGCGTTACTCAAGCGATATTACACGTTCGGTGCCTGTCGGCGGAAAATTCCTGCCGCAGCAGAAGGATGTGTATCAGATAGTGCTGGCCGCATTGCAATCCTCTGTCGATTCGATAAAACCAGGCGTGCCCTACCGTGACATCCACCTTAAGTCTGCCGGAATAATTGCAAGGGGACTCATTGATCTGGGCCTGATGAAGGGAGATCCCGAAGAGGCGGTTCATCAGGGCGCACATGCATTGTTCTTTCCTCACGGACTGGGACATATGCTGGGTCTTGATGCCCATGATATGGAAGACCTGGGAGAGGACAACGTGGGATACGATGATGAGGTAAAGAGGTCCGGGCAATTCGGACTGGCATTTCTGAGACTGGGAAGAAGGCTGCAAAAGGGCTTTGTGCTTACCTCCGAACCGGGCATCTATTTCATCCCCGCCCTGATTGACAAATGGAGAAGTGAGGGCAAATTCAAAAATTTCATCGATTACGGCAAGGTTGAACAATGGAAGAATTTCGGGGGAATACGCATTGAAGATGATATACTGGTTACTGCTGAGGGATGCAGGGTACTGGGAATACCGATACCCAAAACAGTGGCAGAGATAGAACATACCATGCAGCAGCCTGTCGGTTCCTGAAGCTCATCAACTGGTGCTTGCTGAAGGAGGCAAATTATACTACAATTATTTGGTCCCGGCCGTCAGCTCCTGAATCCTTCTTTCAGGAACTCCCGGTTGAGCCTTGCTATATGAGCAAGCGATATCCCCTTGGGGCATTCTGCTTCACATGCTCCGGTATTGGTACAGCTGCCAAAGCCGAGCTCATCCATTTTGGCCAGCATCGCCCGCGCCCTCTTTCCTGATTCAGCCCTGCCCTGGGGAAGCAGTGCAAGGTGTGAGACCTTTGCCGCCACGAAGAGCATGGCCGAGGAGTTTTTGCAGGCTGCCACGCACGCACCGCATCCGATACAGGCAGCCGCGTCGAAAGCTTCTTCAGCTTTTTCCCTTGGCACGGGAATGGAATTGGCCTCAGGAGCTGAGCCGGTATTGACCGAGATGAACCCTCCCGCCTCCATTATCTTGTCAAATGCATGCCTGTCTGCTATCAAATCCTTTATAACTGGAAAAGGTTTTGCTCTCCATGGCTCGATCACAATTGTATCACCATCATTGAATTTTGTCATCCTGAGCTCACAGGTGGTAACCAGGTCGTCTGGTCCATGGGGCCGGCCGTTAATATATAGGGCGCATGAACCGCAAATGCCTTCACGGCAGTCATGCTCAAAGACAACAGGGTCATCTCCGTTCTCAATAAGTCTCTTATTGAGAAAATCCAGCATTTCGAGGAAGGACATATCCTTCGAAACACCTGTCAGGTTATAGTCGACGAAACTGCCCGCGCTTTTGGGGCCCTCCTGCCTCCAGATTTTGAGTTTAATATCCATATTGGTAATGTTTTATTATCTGTTTCATGCATGCCGTTACCATGTCTGCCTGTGCACTGCAGCTGCAAGCGTTCACCTTGTGATTGCAGCACTGTTATTTGTAACTTCTCTGTTGGATCCTGGCATTCTCAAATTTCAGCTCCTCCTTATGAAGCTTATGGTCCTTACCCTCTCCATTATACTCCCATGTAGCCACATATGAATATTCGCTGTCTATCCTTTGTGCTTCCCCCTCGGGTGTCTGACTCTCTTCGCGGAAATGGGCGCCGCACGATTCCTTCCTGTCGAGTGCGTCCTGGCACATCAGCCGTCCCAGCTCAAAGAAATCAGCCACCTTAACCGCCTTCTCAAGCTCATGGTTCAGGTCCCCGGCTGTTCCGGGTATCTTCACATCTCTCCAGAACTCTTCCTTCAGCTCCTCAATCATGCCAAGAGCCTTTTTCAGGCTCTCCTCGCTACGTACCATGCCGCACTGATCCCACATTATCCTCCCCAGCCTCTTATGGAACGAGGTAACTGTCTGTTTCCCGTTAACAGCCAAAAGGCTGTGCAACCTGTCAACCACATCTTTTTCGGCTGACTCAAACTCAGGCAGGTCGGTGGGTATGCGTGGAGTCCTTATCTCATCGGCAAGATAATCACCTATTGTAACAGGTAATATGAAATAACCGTCACCCGAACACTGCATAAGCGATCCTGCTCCCAGCCTGTTGGCCCCGTGATCGGAGAAATTTGACTCCCCTATTGCAAAAAGTCCCGGTATGGTAGTCATCAGGTTGTAATCTACCCAGAGTCCCCCCATGGTATAGTGGCCTGCCGGGTATATCCTCATAGGTTCATTGTAGGGGTTTGTTCCCGTTATCTTTTCATACATTTCGAAGAGGTTGCCATATTTGGCCTCTATAGCCTCCTTGCCATGTTTTTCAATAGCCCGGCTGAAATCAAGGTAAACTGAAAGCCCCGTATCGCCAACCCCGTAACCAGCATCGCATCTCTCCTTGGCGGCCCTTGATGCAACATCCCTTGGCACCAGGTTGCCGAATGCCGGGTAACGCCTTTCAAGGTAGTAGTCCCTCTCCTCTTCAGGTATCTGGTTGGGATGCCTCTTGTCACCTTTCTCTTTCGGCACCCATATTCGCCCGTCGTTCCTCAGCGATTCCGACATCAGCGTGAGCTTGGCCTGGTAATCGTTAAGCTGGGGAAGGCTTGTCGGATGAATCTGCACAAAGCTCGGGTTGGAAAAAAAAGCGCCCTTTTTGTGAGCTGACCATGCTGCCGAGGCATTTGAGCCGACGGCCAGGGTCGACAGGTAGTAAATGGTACCATAGCCCCCCGATGCAAGCACGACGGCATGCGCCGAGTGCCTCTCAATCTCACCGGTAACCAGGTTGCGGGTTATTATTCCCCTTGCCCTGCCATCAACCACCACAAGATCGAGCATATCCCTCCTGCTGTACACAGTCACCTTGCCTTTTGCCATCTGCCTTATCATTCCGCTGTAAGCGCCAATGAGACACTGCTGTCCGGTCTGCCCCCTCGCATAGAAGGTCCGCGAAACCTGAACTCCCCCGAATGACCTGTTGTCGAGATAGCCGCTGTATTCGCGTGCAAAAGGCACTCCCGCGGCAACCATCTGGTCTATCGTCTGGTTGCTGACCTCGGCGGCACGGAATACATTGGCCTCCCGTGACCGGTAGTCGCCTCCCTTGATAACATCGTTGAAAAGGCGGAAAACGCTGTCGCCGTCATTCTTGTAGTTCTTGGCAGCGTTAATGCCCCCCTGCGCAGCGACGGAGTGGGCCCTGCGCGGAGAGTCCTGGAAACAGAACGCCTTGACGTTATACCCCAGTTCAGCCAGGGTTGCAGCGGCAGATGCTCCTGCAAGCCCGGTGCCGACCATAATTATGTCAAGCTTTGCCTTATTGGCAGGGTTAACGAGCTTTACACTGTTTTTGTGATTGCTCCATTTATCAGCCAGCGGGCCTCCGGGGATCTTTGCATCTAATTTGCTCATATCTTATTGGAGTGATTGGTTAATAACGTTTATTAATTAATACACGGCAGATCAGTTTAGAAAGGTCCCGGAAAGGAACCAGACCGGAATAATGGCAAATCCGGCAGCTATTATCAATGCATAGACAGTGCCTATTACAGTAAGCCTTTTGTGCCATAACTGGTTGCTCAGACCCAGGGTCTGGAAAGCCGACTGAAAACCGTGCAACAGATGGAGCCCCAGGATTACCGCGCCTGCAACATAGATCAAGGCATACCACCAGATAATAAACTTTCCGGTTACCAGGGTATAGGCATCCTGGACCTGTACACCGTCATATTCTATATAGGTCACTCCTCCGAATTTCATTTTATACCAGAAATTGGAAAGGTGCAGAGCCAGGAATATCAGGATAAGCAGCCCCAGGATAAACATGTTGCGCGAAGGCCAGCTGCTTGTCTTGCGCTGATCAACCATGGAATATCTCTGTGGCCTGGTGCCCTGATTGGTCAGGGTAAGGTAGGCAGAAACCACAATATGCAAAAGAAATCCAAGCGCCAGCGCCGGCTCCATAATCTTGATGGCAGGATTGGTTGCCATAAAGTGTGCAGCCATATTATATGCTTCCTGGCCCACCAGTAAAAAGAGGTTGACGGTAAGGTGCACGGCAAGAAAGGTTATCAGGAACAGGCCGGAAATGCTTACAAGGAATTTCCTGCCAATCGATGCATTCAAAAAACTACTCATAGGCTTAAAATTAGAACTGTTATCGGAAACATCTGCCGGAAAAATACCGGTTAAACAAATATATTCCCTTCATAACATATTTTCAACATAAAAAGGTCATCTACAGTTAATTTATATTTATTCCATTTATATTTTCAACTTTTGATAAATTTGCGGGGTGCCAGGATTGGCAAGAACAAAAATATGACTGCCATGACACAAACGATCCCATTCCTCAATACAAGCCTCAGGTTTACCGATAGCGGCAGAGGTCCTGCCTTGGTGCTCCTGCACGGTTACCTCGAATCGCTTGAAATATGGGACGGCTTCAGGGAACGGCTTGAGAAACATTTCAGGGTTATCTGCCCCGACCTCCCGGGCCACGGGAAATCGGGTGTAACAGGCGAAGTGCATGAAATGGAGCTGCTTGCAGAAAGTGTTGCCGCGGTGCTGGACCACTGCGAAGCTGATAAATGCTTTATCGTGGGGCATTCGATGGGGGGTTATGGGGGACTTGCATTTCTGGAGCTTTATCCTGACCGGCTTGCAGGGCTGTGCCTGTTTCACTCACACCCTTTGCCCGACACGAAACAGGTGATGAACAACAGGTGCCGTGAGATAGTGCTTGTAAACCAGGGCAAAAAGGAGCTGATATCCAAAATAAACATTCCGCGTGCATTTGCTTCAGTTAATCTTGAACGGCTGGCACACGAGGTTGAGAGGGCCACCGCCATTGCAACTTCAACACCCGATGAAGGCATTGTGGCCTGCCTTAACGGCATGATGAAAAGGCCTTCGAGGGAAACGCTGCTTGCCGCAACCGGTAAGCCTGTGCTTTTAATAGCCGGCAGGCATGATAACTATATCCCGTTTGAGGATGCTGCAAAAAAAGTTAAGCTTCCGCGGACCGGACAGTTTGAGGCACTTGATAATTCGGGCCATATTGGCTTTGTAGAGGAGCCGGAACGATCAGCCGAACTGATCACCCGGTTTGTGAAGGAGAACGCAGAGTTCTGATCCCGGAGCCGGGCCCTTTCACGCCAGATTGGTTCCCGCCGGCACGACCTGATAACCTAACCGGACCCGTTAACCACATCAGGTCGATCCTGCCTGAAATCCGTGCCGGGAACAACAGCAGGTCGATCATAAAGGCTTCCGGAGCCGGAGCCGTTCACCACAACATGGCCTGCCGGAGCTGTCATATCATCTTTTCATGGCCGGCCGGACTGGTCATATCATCTTCTCAGGATCCACCCATTCGCTGAACTGCTCTTCTGTCAGCAGCTCCAGTTCCAGGGCAGCCTGCCTGAGGGTTTTGTTCTCAGCATATGCCTTCTTCGCTATCCTGGCAGCATTCTCGTAGCCGATATGGGGATTAAGCGCGGTAACAAGCATCAGTGAGTTTTCCAGGTTACGTGCTATCTTTTCCCTGTCAGGCTCAATGCCGGCAACGCAATTGTCGTTAAGGGAAACAGCAGCATCACCCAGCAGCCGGGCAGAATTCAGGAGGTTATATATCATTACCGGCTTGAACACGTTGAGCTGAAAATGCCCCTGCATTCCCCCGGTGGTGATGGCCAGGTCATTGCCGATTACCTGGGCGCAGACCATAGTAAGGGCCTCTATCTGCGTGGGGTTTACCTTGCCTGGCATAATTGACGAGCCCGGCTCATTTGCAGGCAGGATGATCTCGCCTATGCCGGACCGGGGTCCTGAGGCCAGGGCCCTGAGGTCATTGGCAATCTTCATGAGGCTTACAGCAACTCCCTTAAGCGCGCCCGAAACCTTAACCACCGCATCATTTGCCGAGAGAGCCTCGAACTTGTTGGGTGCACTGATGAAGGGGTAGCCGGTGAGCTCAGCAATTTTAGCCGCCACCAGATCGTCATACCCTTTTGGTGCATTCAGTCCGGTCCCCACAGCGGTGCCACCAAGAGCCAGTTCGGCAAGGTGGGGCAGTGTGCTGCGCAGGGCCTTCATCTGATGATCAATCTGTGATACATAGCCCGAAAACTCCTGCCCCAGGGTAAGCGGAGTTGCATCCATCCAGTGTGTGCGGCCGGTCTTCACAACGCCGGCAAACTCTTTCGACTTGGCCGCCAGCGTCTCCCTCAGTTTTTCAAGTCCGGGTATGGTGACCTCCATCAGCATTTTGTAGGCGGCAATATGCATTGCAGTGGGAAAAGTGTCGTTGGAGGACTGCGACCGGTTGACATCGTCATTGGGATGGACCGGGGGTGTCCCCTCTCCCACACTTCCGCCGGCAAGGACATGGGCCCGGTTGGCGATCACCTCGTTAAGATTCATGTTGGTCTGGGTACCCGACCCGGTCTGCCACACAACAAGAGGGAAATGCTCATCAAGCAGTCCGGCAGAGATCTCATCACATACACTGCAGATAAGGGTTGTCTTATCATCGGGCAGCACTCCGAGTTCATTATTGGTAAGGGCCGCTGCCTTCTTCAGAACGGCAAATGCCCTGATCACCTCAACCGGCATCTTTTCGCCGCCTATCCTGAAATTATTTATTGAGCGCTGTGTCTGGGCGCCCCAGTACTTATCTGCAGGAACCTCAACAGGCCCCATGGTATCATGTTCTGTTCTGTACATAATCAACTATTTGTTTGCAGAGTTAACAAAAAAGCTCAGCAGTTTTGCGCGTAAAAGTCGTTGCCCTTGTCGTCAACAAGTATGAATGCAGGAAAATCTTCCACCTCTATTCGGTAGATTGCCTCCATTCCCAGTTCGGGGTACTCCAGCAGCTCGACCTTCCTGATGTTCTCCTGGGCAAGCAGCGCTGCGGGCCCTCCTATGCTGCCCAGGTAAAAGCCGCCATGCTTTTTGCATGCATCAGTAACCTGCTTGCTCCGGTTGCCCTTGGCAATCATTATCATGCTTCCCCCATTGCCCTGGAAAAGGTCAACATAAGAGTCCATGCGCCCTGCGGTGGTGGGTCCGAACGATCCCGAGGGCATGCCTTCGGGGGTCTTTGCCGGTCCGGCATAATATATCGGGTGGTCCTTGATATACTGAGGCAGGCCCTCTCCCTTGTCAATCCTCTCCTTGAGCCTGGCATGTGCTATATCGCGTCCTACAATTATGGTACCGTTAAGCGACAGGCGGGTGCCGACCGGGTGTTCAGAAAGCTGTGCAAGTATCTCTTTCATCGGCCTGTCAAGATTGACCCTGACCGCGCCGTTCACTTCATCCTTCCTGTACGGGCCAGGTATGAACCTTCCCGGGTCCCTCTCCAGCTTCTCGATCCAGATACCCTCCCTGTTTATCTTCGCCTTGATGTTCCGGTCGGCCGCGCACGACACACCCATGCCTACCGGACATGAGGCCCCGTGCCTGGGAAGCCTTATGATCCGTATGTCGAGGGCAAAATATTTACCCCCGAACTGGGCTCCTATCCCGAGTTCCCGGGAGGCCTTAAGTACCCTTTCTTCGAGCTCCACATCCCTGAATGCCTGTCCGTCCTGATTACCCTTTCGGGGAAGTGTATCCAGGTATTTTGCAGAAGCCAGCTTTACCGTCTTGAGGCAGGCCTCGGCCGAAGTGCCGCCTATAACGAAGGCTATGTGGTAAGGCGGACAGGCGGCGGTGCCCAGCGAACGCATCTTTTCAACCAGGAACTTTTCGAGCTTTTCCGCGTTAAGCAGAGCCTTGGTCTCCTGGTAAAGATTGGTCTTGTTGGCCGATCCGCCTCCCTTGGCCAGGAAAAGGAAGTTGTACTCGCTGCCGTCAACAGCATAGATGTCGGTCTGCGCCGGCAGGTTGGTGCCCGAGTTCTTCTCGGTGTACATGTCGAGCGGCACGGTCTGCGAATACCTGAGATTCTCCTCTGTAAAGGTCTTGAAAACACCCCTGGCCAGGGCCTCTTCATCCCCACCGCCGGTCCAGACCTGCTGACCCTTTTTTGCAATGATGGTGGCCGTGCCGGTATCCTGGCAGAAAGGGAGCACCCCTTTGGCAGAAATTTCCGCATTCCTGAGCATCGTCAACGCCACATACTTATCATTTTCACTTGCTTCAGGATCATCCAGAATTGCTGCCACCTGACTGATATGTGTGGTACGCAGCATAAAAGAGCAGTCATGCATGGCTGCCCGGGCCAGCTCTGCAAGGCCTTCCCCGGCGACTACCAGCATCTCTTTGCCTTCAAAGAGCGCGGTGGACACATGATTTGCAGTTAGCAGGTAATAATCGGTTTTCTCTTCCCCCAGGGGGAACTGTTGCTGAAATCTGAAAACTGGTGAGGACATGGTAAGAGGAATTTAGGTTTTGATATCACGTATTTCACTCTTTACTGCGACCCGAACTCCATCAAATAAGCCTTGATGAAGTCATCCAGCTCACCGTCAAGCACATCCTGAACGTTCGATGTCTCGTAACCGGTCCTTACATCTTTCACGAGCTTGTACGGGTGAAGCACATAGTTCCTGATCTGCGAGCCCCACTCTATCTTCTTCTTGCCGCTCTCTATCTCGGCCTGCGCCTGCCGGCGCTTCTCGAGTTCCATCTCATAAAGCTGCGACCTGAGTATCTTCATCGCATTCTCCTTGTTCTTCAACTGTGAGCGGTCCTCCTGGTTCTCAACCACGAGCCCTGATGGAAGGTGCCTGAGCCTTACCGCGGTCTCGACCTTGTTCACATTCTGGCCGCCTGCACCGCTCGCCCGGTAGGTTTCCCAGGTAATATCCGACGGGTTAACAACTATGTCTATGCTTTCATCAACGAGAGGCGATACAAAGACCGAAGCGAATGATGTATGCCTTTTGTGGTTGGCATCGAAAGGCGACAGCCTCACCAGCCGGTGAACACCCGATTCGCTCTTCAGGTAGCCGTATGCAAAATCGCCGGTAAACTCAAAAGTGACGGTCTTGATACCCGCCTCCTCCCCGTCCTGGAAATCAAGCTGCCTCACCTGGTACCCGTTCTTCTCTCCCCACCTCAGGTACATACGCATCAGCATCTCTGCCCAGTCAAGGCTTTCGGTACCGCCGGCACCGGCATTTATCTTAAGTATGGCGCCGAGCACATCCTCTTCCAGGCTTAGCATATTCCTGAACTCCAGGTCTTCAATAAGCTTCTGTGCCTTTTTGTATTGCTGATCTACCTCATTCTCATCAGCCTCGTCTTCGTGGTAGTAATCGTACAGGATCTCCAGCTCTTCGACTGCATTCCGAACCTTTTCATAACCACCGGTCCAGCTCTTCAAAGAAGATATAGCCTTCAGTTGCTTCTCAGCCTCTTTCGGGTCATTCCAGAAATCGGGATCCTGCGTCTTCTCTTCCTGTTCTTCAATCTGTAATATCTTTTTGTCTATGTCAAAGATGCCTCCTCAGCGCATCACTCCGCCTTACAAGATCTTTAAGGTTATCTGCCGTAATCATATCGAATGGTTTTAATGCAAATTTACATAATCCTGCCACAAGACAAGCCTAATAATTAGGTTTTGTCCCATGGATAAGGTTTCTTGTGTAAAGTTTTTTGATGTTTTTTCTGTTCGTTTTTGCAAAATTGAATGGTTTTCTCTAATTTGATTTTGTTTTATTGCTGATCAACTATTTGCCAACCTTTTATTATGCAGATGAGCCCTATTTTGAATTCACTCAAAACAATACTGATATCTGTCCTGGCACTGAACCTTGCCGTTGCTTCAGGCCAGGCCGAAAAACCGGTAAGGGTTTCAGAATGGAATAATGTGACAGGTTTCGATATCAGTTCCACCGAAGATTATATGGTGGTCGCAATGAGGCTGAACAACAGAGGGCAACTGTTTGAAAGCCGTTTTGACGGAAGTGCATGGAGTTATCCCACCCCCCTCAATGCAATAAACAGTTTTGGCGACGGTAACTCCGATATCGGAGGACCATTCCTCTATTTTGACGAAAGCATTTTATACTACCATGCGAATTTCCCCGGTGGTGAAGGGGGTTATGATATCTATTATTCGGTTCGGGAAAACAATAGCTGGAGCGAACCTGTTCCGATGTGTACCCGGGTTAACAGTCCGCTAGATGAATTACATCCTGCCATGCCACCGGGAATGCTGACCTTCTATTTCTCACGCAGCAATCCTGATGCTGATATACGAAAACCACCAAGGACCCCGGATTGTGAGATCTTCTATTCTCTGACAAAAAATGAATTGGGAGAATGGGGTGAGCCGGAACCTCTGCATGACATCATCAACCAGGACTGCCAATATGGTTTATACATTGCCCCTGATACAAGATCCATATATTTCTCCTCTGTCGACCAGGATAATCACAGAGACGGGTATAACATATATTATGTCAGACAGATCCTGGGTGCATGGACGATACCAATGCTGATCGAAAATATAGGATCTGAAGCAACCAATATTTATCCCAGGATTGCCGGCAACAACATCTATTTCCTGATCCGAACCGAAACAAGAAGGGATATTACAGGCACTATATACAGGTCAGGGCTGCCTGAACAGTTCAGCCCCCTTAAAACAATAGCGGCAACCGGCAGGATAGAGCACCTTGAAAGCAAACAGCCATTAAACACACCGCTTGTGGTATATGACCCTATAACACTGAACCGGCTGGGTGAATTTTTCAGTAGCAGTCAGACAGGGATGTATCATCTCAAACTGCTCGATGAGGCAAATTATATAATTGACATAAGGAACCCGGGGTTTTCATTCGCCAGCTTCCAGATTGACTACAGACAGGAGGAAAAGATTACCGGACCACCACTCATTGAGTTGTTTAACGAGGTTGAGCTGGATATTTCTGTTTACGACAGTGAAATATTCAGGCCTCTTGATGCAGATGTTCATGCGTTGAATCTTAACGAGAACAAAATGATTGAGGCGATCGCCCATGAGCCGGGGTCATTCACCCTCCGCTTACCTGTAGGTAACAATTACCGGATTAACGCAGCGACCGGCGGATTTGAAAGTGACAGTTTTGATTTTGACCTTTTCGGAGATATAATTTTCTCCAGGTTCGAAAGAGATATCGCCCTGGAACCAAGAAAGAGAATGTTCGAGGTTGCAATAACCGATAATGAAACAAGTCTGCCGGTAAATGCACAGGTTACCTTTAAGAACCTGAACAGGGAAGAGGTAATATCGGTCAACACATTCTCACAGCCGGTGCCTGATGATGCAGCCGGAGCGGTAGCACAGGCAAGTCCGCGACAGGATGACATCAGCTTCATCCCATTCCGTAACCCTTCTAATCCTCTCCGGTTTGCTCTAATAATAGGGAACGAAGATTACAGCTCCTACCAGGTAGGACTGCAGAGGGAGGCAAATGTCGATTACGCAATAAGGGACGCCGAGCTGTTCAGGAAATATGCCATTAATGTATTTGGTGTGCCCGAAGAGAACATCCTTTTCCTTACCAACGCACGAAGCATAGAGATGCAACTTGAGATAAGAAAACTGGCAGGCATAATAAACGCTCTCGACGGCAATGCGGAGGTCTTTTTCTATTATGCAGGACATGGCCTACCCGATCATAATACCAGGGATCCCTATATCATTCCTGTAGATGTTACAGGCTCAAACCTGGATTTTGCAGTTAAACTGAGTGACCTTTATGGCCAGCTCACCAAATATCCGGCAAACAGGGTAACGGTTTTTCTTGATGCATGCTTCAGCGGAGGTGCACGGAATGTGGGACTTGTTTCGGCAAGGGCGGTAAGAGTGCGCCCAAGAGAAGACATGCTGAGCGGGAACCTGGTGGTTTTCTCTGCCAGCAGTGAAGCCCAGATAGCTCATCCATTCAGGGAAAAGCAACACGGAATTTTTACCTACTTCGCTCTGAATAAAATTAAGGAGACCAAGGGTAATATAACCTACAGGGAGTTTTCGGATTATTTGAGACAAACGGTTGCCATAAGATCTATCATGGTTAACAATGCCGAACAAACACCGCAGACAAATGTCAGTCCCACGATAGAAGAGGCGTGGCATGAGTGGATATTTAATTAATTAAACAGGTGTTAACAACATAAAGAAAATATAATGAGGCGCTTATTTGGCATATTGCTTATACTGGCCTGCAATAGCCCCCTTTCCGGGCAGAAGGTCACTGAACAAATTGTGGTTGAACACAACCACTATGTGGTCTCCTCACACTACAGCCCCAATGGCAAATACCTGGCCACTGCCGGTGCAGATATGAGAGTTATCATCAAAGAGGCCGGAACAGGGCATATTCTGAACGAAATAACAGGCCTGCCTCACCAGCCACTGTCGGTCAGTTTCTCATCCACAGGCCAATACCTGGTTGCAGGAAGCATGAACAACATGATTTCTGTCTGGGATGCAGTTCCAGGTGAGATCTTAAGGAGCCTGCCCGGTCATACTGACGCGGTCACCTCTGTTGCTGTAAGCTTCGATGACAGGTTTATTGCATCGGGCAGCGGTGATAGAACAGTAAGGATATGGGATTTCGCAACAGGAAATAATATCCATGTTTTTGACGAACCTGATGGCAAAATAACGAAAGTGGATTTTCATCCGGGCGGACAGAAGGTGGCTGCAGGAACCAGCATGGGAGAAATATTTGTTTGGGACCTTGCGACAGGCAGCCTGATAAGCTCTGATATTAAAAAGAATGGTCCAATAAATACACTGCGATTCAGTCCCAGTGGCAATTTTATTGCAAGTTCAGGCAACAATAGCCGGATAAGCATATGGAATACCTACAATCTCACCCTTGAAAACGCCATACTTGTACACACCGGTAATGTCGGCGATCTCTGTTTCAGTCCCGACGGCAGGTATATCATCAGTGGAGGAGAAGACAGATACCTGGTTGTCTCAGATATCAATTCAGGCGGTATTGCCTTCCACTCAGGCCTGCAGGCTCAACCGGTAACATCTGTCAACATAAGACCGGACGGAAAAGAGCTTTTTGCTGCATCCCGGTTTTGTGATACCCTGAAAATATGGGACATTTCCGGACTCGGCATTGGTCCGGCCCCCTCAAAAATAGCTGACAGCCCATCCGGGCCGCTGCACAAACCTGAGATAAGATGGATTACCGAAAACAATCTTGAAAGTATCAGCACGGGATACCCTGTCATATACAGTATCTCGTCAGGATATCCGGTTGAGAGAATGAACCTCTACGTTAACAATGAAACTCATATTACAAAAGCAAACCTTGATCTGACCCCTGATAAACCAATTGTAAATGAAAGTGTGGTGTTTCTCAATGAGGGTAATAATCAGGTCAGGATCGACCTGTTCTACAGTGAAGGTATGATCAGCTCAGATATTCTGAATATAGAGTACAGGGCAGATATGCTGGAAGAGCTATTGAGCAGATATCGGTCAAGGACGGTTTCTGTATGGCTGAGGGAAAGCGATCAATATGAAATTTCCATAAGCGGGGCCGAGGGTTACCTGTTCCACAATGAGGTAATCAGCATACCTGATGTTGAGGGGGCCGATATCGGGGTTGAACTGGCCCCCCTGCGTGAAGAGGTGGCAATCGTATTGAACAATATTACATTCGCCACGAATTCGGCCGATCTGACTAGTGAATCATTCATTGAGCTTGACCGGGTTGTCGGACTGCTCCTTGACAATCCGCGGATAACGATTGAAATATCCGCCCATACCTGCGACATTGGCACTGATGCCTACAATATGCTTCTTTCAGGCAGAAGATCCCGGTCAGTCGTAAACTATCTGCTGGATAACGATATCGCTGAAAACAGGCTTGTATCAAGGGGATACGGCTCCAACAGACCCTTGATGCCCAACACATCGGAAGATAACAGGGCCATGAACAGACGGGTAGAGTTCAAAATAATTGAAATTGCCAGTGACAATAACCAAGATATTACCGATGAACATGATTAGAAGAATATGCGTTTCATGTTTGCTGATACTTTTAACAGGACTGCTTTTTATAACAAGCGGGCAGCAGCAATCTTTTGAAGATATTATAAGCAACCTGGACAACCTTACCAATGAGCAGGCCTATTACAGGCTATTTGAATACCAGCATCAAAATCCGGCTTTTGCCAACACCTATATTCAGCTGGGACATCTTTGTGAAAAAATCATTGAGGAGCTTGACCCATTAAGACAATACAGGCTTGTTCAGCATTATATAAACAATGCGATTGTATATTACGGACTCTTCCCTGTCTTCCTCGAAAGCAATGAGGTTAGACGAAACAGGGAGCTATATTCAAACATCCCGGTTACTGCATCAGATTCAAGGCTTACCAATGAGGATGTACTTGAATATGTTGCACACCGACTTGAACACAATAAATTCTTTAAAGAAAAACTAACCACGATCTTTGAGGCGCTGGAAAGCTCAAAAAACCACTATAATAACTGTGTAAGGCTCTTTAACGAAATCAATAACAGTTATGACAGTTATAATGAGGCCCTGCTGAGAACTGACATGTTTCTTCTTTCACATCTCGATGAACTTGAACAGGAGTATGCAAATACAATAAAGGCGTTTGACAGGTACAAAGCGCTGATTGATGAGTTCCCCTTAACGGACTATAACCAGGAGTACAGAACAAGACCAATAAATACCTTCAGGCTTGACGGGATCACCAACAGTGACTTCCTTATGGATGAATTTAACATATGGGATTATGGTGCATGGGTCAAAGAATTCAGGAATATATATCAGAACGATATTCTTGCGCTGAGGCAGGAGATTGAAGAGATAGAAAAAAAGTTCATCTACAATTACAGTTACCTCACCCAGGCACCCCATATTGACCAGGAAACCGCCCTTGATTCGTTCGATGAATTATTCCTGTTCAGGCTCGGGCGATTTGACAATAACTCACTGATAAGAGAACTTTTTAATTACAATGACAAACGACAATCATTTTTGCAACTTTCCAGGAACACTATCAATAACCCAAATGACAGCAGCATGCTGTTAATGGCCCGCAAACTTCGGTATTACTACAGGCTTGCCTTGCAGTTGAATGAAACCCTTGAAGAACTTGACCAGTTCAATAGTGCAATAACACCTGAGAGAGCCGGGCGTTTCAGGGATTTCTTTGACGATTATTACAATGGTGTGAGCGGACTGCGGGAGCATTACAACAATCAGCAACTTTTCCTTAAATCCTGGTTTAATAATGGCCTGGGAAATCTTAATGCCTATTTCAGAAATGAAGAAATGGCGAGAAGATCTTTTCCCCCTGCAGAAGGACGTGACGGAGTGCTGATACCGCTCAGTCCGTTTCCTGCCGGACTGCCCGACGAAAATTCCGTCTACTTTACCGAAGATGTTGCCTATTTGCATGGAATTCCGGCATTTGCAGCGGGTTATGCAAGAAAGTCCGGGACAAACGTTCCGTTTGTTGCAAAAATATCAGAAGAACAGAAAATTGAATGGATAAAAGAAGTCGGAACTACAAACAGGAATGTAACTATCCTTGACAACACGGCAAAAAAGGTGTTTGCATACGAAAACGGGGTAATCATTCTTTCTTCAGCAAAAACCGGGAATGATAGTGACTTCATTGCGCCGGGTACTGTTAGTTACATTAACACACTGGTCCACATCGACAATAACGGCAATATTATCTATCAGGAGAAAATTGAAAATAACGGCTACCCTCTATACCTTGCCTATGATGAGATAAACCAGCTCTGTCATATAGTGATGGGCAAAAAAGCAAAAGATGATGACACCTTCTTTTCTGAAATATCGGTTTGCCAGGCAGATTCAACAGGTAAAGTTTCATGGGAAACAAAGTTGAATGTTAAAGGCAATTTTGCCGGGATGGTCAGGGCAGAAGACAAATATGTTGTCTATCTTAATGAATTACTGACAACCGGCAACAATGGAACCGACTGGGGCCTGATGATCGCCGACGTATCATTTGACGGGAGACTCCTGCAAACTACTCCTGTTATTGCCAGTAGCAGTTTTTATGTTGACCGTGTATTCGCCATTTCAAGCAATATCATCAACCTTATGGGATATCCGGGCGAACCTCCGCATAGAAGTGGAAATCTGCAATATCTTATTCTATCGACGGAAGGAGAGATGGTTTTCAGTAATAGATAATAATTTACGACCTCATACGGTATAATCACGGTGCAAAGCCTCAATCAGCTAGGCTTCGGTAGTTGTTATCATATCATCAAGCACCTTGTTGATGATCTCATTTTCATAGCCTTTGCTGCTTGCGTAACGGTGAAGCTTGGCCCTGAGAGTCCATTCATCACCGGCCGAAACCGATCTCTGTTTTTTCCTGAGTTCTTTTGTGAGCATGTCAAGGTATTCTGTCTCATCTATCCTTATCAGAGCATCCTCAATAATGTTCCGGGCAATGTTTTTCCTGGTAAGCTCATAGGATATCTTGATCCTGCCCCATTTGTTATTGCGGAACTTACTGCCTGCAAACAGTCTTGCAAACCTCCACTCATCGACAAATTTATCTTCCACCAGCGAGTTGATTATCTTTTCTGTATCACCTGAGCTAACTCCCCAGTCAAAAAGTTTCTTTCTCACATCATACCGGCATTTCTCCTCGGCAGCACAAAATTTTCGTATCTTGTCAAGTGCCTCTGAATGGTTGATGACCTTCTTCGTACTCATCTGTTTTTATCAATTACAATATTATGAACATGACTATTTCCCGGGCAGCGAAAAACCAAACCGGCACCTGTTCAGATAACAGCTTTTACCATCCTGTATTTGCCGTTAATATCCTTTTTTAATTCAATATTCCTGTACAGGTGTCTTTTAAGCAATTGCAGGACCTCCCCGTGTTTCGCCTCGTTGATTTCCAGGTAGAGCCTTCCTCCCTCTTTAAGAGATTCACGCCCGAACCCGGCAATAGCCTCGTAATAGATCAGCGCCTGGCTGTCAGGAACAAACAGTGCTTCAACGGGCTCATAACAGAGAACATTCCTGTCCATCAGCAATCTTTCCGATACTGTCACATACGGAGGATTGCTTACAATAATATCATATATGGCTGTATTTACAACAACCGGATTTAAAATATCATCGCAGTAACAACTTACTGAGGCGCCGGTCCTGGCAGCATTTCCCGAAGCAACCTCAACGGCGCCGGCAGATTTATCAAATGCCTCAACATCTGAAAGCGGCAAATTCAGGTCCAGGGCAATAGCTATGCAACCGCTGCCCGTCCCTATATCCAGTATCTTCACAGAACTGCTTCCGGTATCTTCGATTATCCACCTGACAAGCTCCTCTGTCTCCTGCCTCGGGATGAGTACCCGCGGATTGACTTCAAGCTTCAGGCCATAGAACCATGCCTCGCCAAGGATATACTGAACCGGCTTATGATGTTTTAACTGCCTTACAAAATCCTCTATTTGAAAAAACGCAGAATTGGATAATTTTGTATCGTTATGTATCAGCAAATCAGTTTTGGAATATTTGAAGAGATGCTCGAATATAAGTTCGGTAAAACCCCTGATCTCCCCGGCCGGATAGATGCCGGCAAGCTCATTCCTGATATGTCTGATCGCATCGCCAACAACGGGGGCTTCCCGGTTCATTCTCCAAAGATTGATATTTTTTGTTAAATAATCACAAAACATATAAAAAAAGTTGATGCCGCAACCCGCTGAAGAAGTAAAATATATGCGCCGCTGCCTTGAAATTTCACTCAGAGGAAAAGGATACACGGCGCCAAACCCGATGGTGGGAGCTGTTATTGTGCACCGCGGCGTCATCACAGGCGAAGGGTACCACAAAATATACGGCGGCGCCCATGCAGAAACAAATGCAATTGGGAACGTAAAAGACCCCGGCACCCTCAAAGATTCAACACTTTATGTCAACCTTGAGCCCTGCTCCCATTTTGGTAAAACACCACCCTGCACCGATCTTATCATTAAATGCGGGATCCCCCGTGTCGTCATCGGGACTGCAGACCCCAACCCCCTTGTTTCAGGACGGGGCATAACCCGTCTTAAAGAAAATGGGATAGAGGTCAACGGCGGAATTCTGGAAAGTGATTGCAGGCATATCAACCGGCGCTTTTTTACCTGGAACCTCCACAGGAGGCCATGGATAATACTCAAATGGGCACAGTCGGCCGACGGTTTTATCGATCTTGTGAGAGCCCCCGGCTCGCCTGTCGGGCCAAACTGGATAACCTCAAAGACTGCACGTATCCTGGTTCACAAATGGAGGGCTGAGGAGCAGGCTATTCTTGCAGGCACAAATACAGTTCTCAAGGATAACCCGCGTCTTAACGTACGGTTGTGGTCAGGCCGTGATCCCCTCAGGGTGGTCATCGACAGGAGCCTGAAACTGGGCAGGCAGCATCATGTGCTTGACAACAGCATCAGTACGGTAGTCTTTACCGAACCCTGCAAAACCTCAACCGCTAAAGAGAGGGTTTATCCCGCAGAAGGTAACAATATCCGTTATGTACCCCTGTTATTTGACGATACTGTCGGGATGCAAATGCTGAACTACCTGCATTCACAGGATATCCAGTCGCTTATTATTGAAGGGGGGGCATACACCCTTTCGAGGTTTATTGAAAAAAATCTGTGGGATGAGGCACGTGTCTTCACCGGACCAAAAGACTTCAGAAAAGGGGTTAAGGCGCCGTCTTTGCAGGGAAAAATCGTCAGGCAGATGGAGACCGGTAACAGTCATTTGCAGTTTATATATAACAGCTCATCTGAATTTATCCCCTAACAACCTATAAATGAATGACGTTTCGGACACTTATGGCTGTTTACGCCAATGGTGTTGGATTCGTTCCTGATTTTCTGTAATTTTGATTTATATCATTTATTATTTGACCTGCTTCAGTTTACGGAATAAAATGCCATGAAGCACAGGGATTAAATGTGGCAATAATTAAATTAAATCTATTGATATGAAGAAGCTAAGATTGTTATTAATCCTGCTCTGTCTTTCTCCGGCGCTCTTTGCACAGGAGGAATTCAATCCCATGGGAAAAACATGGGTGGTCTTCATTGAAAACACCGATTACGAATCTTTTGCCAGCCTTACCGGCCCCACAACCGACATTGAGCTTATGAAGAGCTCTCTCCAGGGTTATCTGATTGACAGGATCATTCATGTCAAGAACATGACAAAACAGGAGATGGAAGATTTTTTCGCAAAAGAGTTCCGTAACCTTGTGGTAGAGAATGAGGTGAACGCTATCATGGTATGGTATGCCGGTCACGGTAAATTCATTAACAACATTGGTTACTGGATACCTGTGGATGCCACACTCGACGATGAGTTCACCTACTATAACATGAATTCGCTCAGGCAGTCGCTCAGAGAATACTCCGAATCGGTAACGAACACCCTGGTAGTGACTGATGCCTGTGAATCGGGCCCCACATTTTACCAGGCTATGCGTTCAATACCCACTAACCGGAGCTGCAGTGAGTTGATGTCCGGGCCGGCAAGGTCATCACAGGTGCTTACCTCCTCAGGTTACGAATTCGCTACCGAGAATTCGGCCTTTACAAATACATTTGCAAGCGCCCTGGCAAATAATGCCAATCCCTGCCTGCCGATAGAGAACATCGTTACCCAGGTAACGATAGCTGCATCGCGCAATAACCAGGCCAGGCCCAGGTTTGGAAAGATCGCCGGACTTGAGGATGAAGGCGGCACCTTCTTCTTCGTGGCGCGGGAACAGTAGCCATGTCACTTCCGGTATTCTGCAATTATACTGCCAGTATACAGGCAGGTATCTTAACGTCAGTTTAACCACAAGTTGCCTGCAATAAGGATGGAGGCAGCCTGCAGCAATAAAAACCATTATGCGAAACCCTGACAAAAGTCGCCCGAAAAAGACCAGCAAGCCCTCAGGCCTGCTGGTCTTTCTTGTTTTTATCTGCATCACGGCAGTCCGCCCCGCATTGTCGCAGACATATTTTTTTGACAGCTATGGTGTGGCTGACGGACTGGCACAGTCGAAGGTATATGATCTGCTGCAGGACCGTAAGGGCTATATATGGATGGGTACGGATGCCGGGTTGTCATCATTTGACGGGCATGTCTTCATAAACTTTTCAGCCGGAGACGGACTGGCACCGGGAGCTATCCGGGTGCTGCTCGAGGACAGGGAGGGGCGTATTTGGTCAGGGCATCACGACGGCCAGGTATCCCTTTTCGACGGCGAGAACTTCCACATTCCTCCGTTCAGCGGGAACGAATTAAGCACCCATATAAGCTCAATCATTGAAACAGAAGCGGGAGAGATATGGATAACCACTGTGGGTAACGGTACAATGAAAATCATTAATCCGTATGATAACCCTGACGATTTTACCTGGGAGCACTACAGCGGCGGCACCATCAGTCCCCGCATCTTTGAATCCCACAAAGGCAGGGACGGAACCCTTTATTTTATTACTGACATGGGTATCAGCACATACAACCGTCAGGAAAATATCTTTACCCCTTTCAGGCCCGAATGGCTGCCTCGCTATTTCCAGATCACCTGTATGTTCGAGGATAGCCGCAACAATATGTGGTTCGGGACATACAACGGAGGCCTTTACAAATATAACACCACAGATGGCGAACTGACCATATACGATGCCCGTGACGGATTATCCCACAACTGGATAAGCTGTATCTTCGAAGACGATGAGGGCGCCATCTGGATCGGCACCTGGGGAGGAGGAATAACCAGGATCAGGGATCAGCAAATAACTGTTTACGATGTTGATAACGGGATGACCGATAATATGATCAGGGCATTTGCCGGCGACAAGGAAGGGAATGTGCTGATCGGGACCAATGAGAACGGTATTGCCATATATAAGGGAGAACATCTGGTTTCATACCAGATGGCAGACGGACTGGTAGATAATCAGGTATGGGCCGTTTACCAGGACAGGTCTCAGCGGTTCTGGATAGGGACCCAGGGCGGGATCACCCTGTTTGACCCTTCTCTGCCCGACAATGAGGCATTTTCGAGCTTTACCTCTTTTGATCACTTTTCGCTCGAAAGGGTCAGGCTCATCAGGGGAGATCAGAACGGCAATATCTGGATAAGCACTGATGTTGCCGGTGTGGGCATGTACAACACCTCTACGGGCAGGTTCAGGGATTATACAACAGATTTCATACTTGGCGACCTGCTTCCCAGGGGTTCGGTAAGTCCCACCGCGATGGAGATTGACGACAATAACAACCTGTGGCTCGGGACCAACTCCTTTGTAGCCTGGTATAACATAGATACCGGTGATAACGGAATATTCACCCAGGGCTCCGGTATAGCCGGTAATGACATTTCATCCCTGTTTTACGATACACAGGGCAGGCTCTGGGTTGGTTCGGCAGGAAGGGGAATTGCCATCATCGACGAAAATATGACTGCGTCACCTGTTGAACTTGACGAACAGTTCACACCCCTGTGCATGACCGAGGATACCGCCGGGAATATATGGATAGGGACAGAATCACACGGCGTAATTGTTACTGACGGCAGTGGCATAATAAAGAGGCTTGAAGTGGCCGATGGTCTCCTTGGTAATTACATCAGTCTGATAATATCTGATGATGAAAATATCTATATTGGTACCAGCAGGGGACTCAACAGGTACAACCTTAAAAAGGACAGGATTTTTACCTATACAAGGCATAACGGCTTCACGGGTATTGAAGCGGTAAGAAATGCTGCTTACAGGGATAACAGAGGCAGGTTGTGGTTCGGGACTGTAATGGGTGCAATGGTATATGAGCCGGAATTATCGCCCGTTGAACTGGCAGAATCACACACCCATTTCACCCGCCTCAGGGTCAACTATGTTGACAGGGACCTTCAGGAGGGACTTCAGCTGAGTTACCGGGAAAATTCACTGATCTTCGATTATAACAGCATTAGCCTCACCAATCCCGGTGCAGTGAGATTCAGGGTGATGCTCGAAGGAGCTGACCCGGATTGGCGCCCGGTGACCCGTGAGACAAGTGCCATATATCCGGGACTGTCTCCGGGACGATACACCTTCAGGGTGATGGCAACCAACAGCCAGGATATATGGAACACTGAACCGGCAAGCTTCAGCTTCAGGATAAGGCCCCCGTGGTATGCAAGCTGGTGGGGGATTACCTCGTTTATTATTGCAGGCATTATCACAATAGTACTCTACATTAAAATCAGGGAGAGGAACCTGATCAGGGAAAAACGGGTACTTGAAGAGAAGGTGGAGGAAAGGACCAGGGAGATATCAGAAAAGAATATCCTCCTGGCAATGAAGAACAAGGACATTACAGACAGCATAAACTATGCAAAAAGGCTACAGGATGCCATACTCCCGGCAGAAGACATAATCGATGATATTTTTGTGTTATTCAGGCCCAAAGATATTGTGAGCGGCGATTTCTACTGGATGCTGAGGAGTAACGGCACAGATATGATCGCTGCCGTCGATTGTACCGGTCACGGCGTTCCGGGGGCCTTCATGTCGCTTATCGGTCACAACGGCCTGAACAAAGTTGTGAAAGAAATGAAGATAACAGAGCCCGGTAAGATACTCGACAAACTGAATGAAGAGGTATACCATACGCTTCACCAGAATGTGGAAGTAAGCGAAGGTGTCAGGGACGGGATGGATATGTCGCTTATAGTCTATAACCAGGATAATAATATCGTCGAATATGCAGGAGCATATAACTCTCTTTACCTTGTGAGGAATGGAGAACTTGCAGAATACAAGGCCGATAAACTGGCTATAGGTCACGAGCCCGGAGAACAGAATTACAGCAATCATGAAATAGAGATAAAGCCGGGAGATACCATATATATCTTCTCCGACGGCTTTGCCGATCAGTTTGGAGGTGACAGGGGAAAAAAGTTCATGTCCAAAAACCTCAAACGGCTTCTTACCGACATTAGCTCCAGGCCGTTGACAGAGCAGAAGGTTGTCCTGGAAAAAACGTTGCTTGAGTGGATGGGTAACGATTACGAACAGCTTGACGATGTGCTGATTATCGGCAAACGATTCTGACCGCGTTCATCTGAACCTGGACCATCGTATTATGGTGTCTGCACCCCGTTTTGCCAGTGATGCTTCTACCGGAATCAATTCGGCTGGATAATCCTGAACAGCTCATCCAGCTGGGGAGTGAGGATGATCTCTGTACGCCGGTTTATTCTCCGGGCCTCAGGGGTATCACCCTGCTCAAGCGGCATATACTCGCCTCTGCCTGCAACCAGAAGCCTGGTAGGGTCGATTCCGGTGCCATCAAGCAGTATCCTTACTATTGATGTTGCCCTTAGCACGCTAAGGTCCCAATTGTCCCTCATCCTCGGACCGGGTATCACAGGTACATTATCGGTATGCCCCTCAATCATAATATTGATTTCGGGATTTTCTTCAAGCACTTCTGCCAGATCTCTCAGCGCCCTCTCGCCTTCTGTATCAACCACGGTGCTGCCGGTCTGGAAAAGCAACTGCTCCTCAAGCGATACGTAAACCTTTCCGTTTTTCTCATGCACTGATAAACCCTGTCCCTCAAATCCCCTTAGTGCGGCCGAGATTGTGTTGTGCAGGGCATTGACAACCGAGTCCTGACGGGCAAGTACGTCCTCCAGCTCCATAAGCCTTTCGTTTCTCCTGTCCAGGTCAGCTTTCAAAGTGCCGAGTGCCTGCTCCTTCTCTGTAAGATCCTTTTCAATCTCTTTCAGGCGGTCCTCCCGTGCCATCAGATCTTCCTGGGTGGTCTGAAGCTGCTGGAGCAGCCTGGTGGTCTCCCGGGCGCTCCCCTTGAGTACCGCCTCCTGTGTCTCCTGCAGCTCATTGTACTGGCGACGTGTTCTCTCCAGCTCGGCCCTTGTGTTACGCAGTATAAGCGCCCTGTCTGTGCTGTCCAAAATAAGTTGTTCTATTTCATTATTCAACACCAAGATCCGGGCTTCCATCTCAGTCAGGGCCACATCCATTCTCTTATTCTCAATAAGCAACGAATCACGTTCCTGTTCCGAACGAACCTTTTCATCCCGCATTTCCTGAAAGTGTTTTGCGGGAACACATGAAGCTGCGAGCATTATGACGGTAAACACAAAGATTGATTTATAGTTGCCCATTGGAAAAAGTTTGTTTTTACTTGTGCCTGCAAATATAAGAAGTAACTCGTCAATTAAGAGATAAAACGGGCTTTAACCTCTAATATTATCGTTTAGCCGGCCTGTAATAATATGTTGATCCAGGCATTTTGGCTATCTCATAAAAAAAATTTTATGTACATTTCTCCTGTAAATAATCCAAAATTTTGTCTTTAAAAAGAAACAAAATTTTGTCTTACAGTCGGAACCGCTTCGCTTTCCCATAAAAATTTTTGTCATCTGTCTTTGTGAAATTTTGATGAAAAAAATTTTATGTACATTTGCTTGACTTTTAGCGGAGGCAGGGATTTAAAAAATGAAGCCGACAAATACTGATTATCCGTTTCTGGACAGGATAGATTATCCTGCAGACCTGCAGAAACTATCGCCTGAAGAACTCATCGGGGTAAGCGATGAGGTCAGAAAATTTATTATTGATGTGGTTTCTGCCAATCCCGGACATTTCGGGGCCAGCCTTGGTGTTGTCGAGCTGACCGTTGCACTCCATTATGTGTTCACGACACCCAGGGATACTATTATCTGGGATGTCGGACACCAGGCATACGGTCACAAGATACTGACCGGCCGGCGAAAAGTGTTCCACACCAACAGAAAGTACAAGGGCATAAGCGGTTTTCCCAAGCTGAAAGAGAGTGAACACGACTGCTTCGGAGTTGGACACTCCTCCACCTCAATATCAGCCGCACTGGGTATGGCAGTCGCCTCAGAAATCAAAAAAGAGAGTGAGAGGCAGTTTGTGGCAGTTATAGGCGACGGTTCAATGACCGGGGGACTTGCATTCGAAGGACTTAACAACGCCGGCATAAGAAACTCCAATTTGCTTGTCATACTGAACGACAACAATATAGCCATTGATCCCAACGTCGGCGCCCTCAAGGAGTACCTGCTGGATATAACTACATCGCAGACATACAACAAGATAAAGGACGAGCTGTGGCATCTTCTCGGAAAGATAAGCAAGCTGGGGCCAAATGCAAGAGAGGCGGCCCAGAAGATAGAACACGGTCTTAAAACAGCTTTGCTGAAGCACAGCAACCTGTTTGAATCAATGAATTTCAGGTATTTCGGACCAATTGACGGACACGATGTAGTATACCTTACCAGGGTGTTGAAGGACCTTAAGCAGATTCCCGGTCCGAAACTGCTGCATGTAAGAACCATAAAGGGCAAAGGGTTCCCGCATGCCGAAAAGAACCAGACGATGTGGCATGCACCGGGCCTGTTCGACAAAAAAACAGGTGAGATATTCAGGGTGCATTCTGATGAACCCCTGCCTCCCCGGTACCAGGATGTTTTTGGTCACACGATCCTTGAGCTTGCCGAAAAGAATGAAGCCATAGTGGGCATCACACCAGCAATGCCTACCGGGTGTTCCCTCAACATCATGATGGAAAAGATGCCCGACCGCACCTTTGATGTGGGCATTGCCGAGCAGCATGCAGTAACTTTTTCTGCCGGACTTGCAGTCAAGGGACTTCTGCCCTTCTGCAACATTTACTCATCATTTATACAGAGGGCCTATGACCAGGTCATTCATGACGTTGCCCTGCAAAATCTCAACGTCGTCTTCTGCCTGGATCGTGGGGGACTGGTGGGAGATGACGGGGCAACCCATCACGGCTTTTTTGATATCACCTATATGAGGGCCATTCCCAATATGACCGTGTCGGCACCCATGAACGAGGAAGAGCTTCGAAACCTGATGTATACAGCCCAGCTGAAAGATAAGGGGCCTTTTGTGATACGCTATCCAAGAGGCAACGGGGTTATGGTGGACTGGAGGAAGCCGTTCAGGGAGATTCCTGTCGGCCGGGGAAGGAAACTGCGCGACGGTGCCGATCTGGCCATCCTCAGTATCGGTCATCCGGGCAACTTTGCGGCAGAGGCCTGCAAAGAACTCGAAAAGGACAATATCAGCGCGGCACATTATGATATGCGCTTCGTAAAACCCCTTGACGAGGAACTCCTACACACCATATTCGGCAAGTTCACCAGGGTGATTACCATAGAAGACGGTATGATTACCGGAGGCTTCGGGTCGGCTGTAATTGAATTCATGGCGGTCCATGATTACAGGGCCAGGGTAGTGCGGCTGGGAATACCTGACAGGTTCACCGACCAGGGTACCCTCTCGGAGCTATATGCTGAGTGCGGGTTCGACAAGGCAGGCATTGTCAGGTCAGCCAAAAAGCTGGCGGGCAAAAGGGTTCTCTTTTCTACCGGCTGACGGCAACCAAATTCTGGTGCCTTGCCGTTCATGCCGGCAACTTCGCAAAAGAGTCCTCTCTTCAACCGGCTGACGGTAAACCATGGCAAACGCTTCTAACCCCCGGGTTTTGCTGACCCGCGTTCGATTTCTCTTACAAATGATTTTTTATCTTGCCGGAGCCTTTAGCTTAAAAGCCAAGGATGTATTTTTGCCGGGATATATATTTTGTCTGTTATGCAACAATTATTTATCTTCGCATGCCCGCGAGCCTGATTACCATGCCCGGGTGGCGGAATTGGTAGACGCGCTGGTCTCAAACACCAGTGGCAGCAATGCCGTGCCGGTTCGATCCCGGCCCCGGGTACAGAAAACCCCCTGTAACAATCACGTTGCAGGGGGTTTTTCTGTTTTATCAACAACACCAATCCAACAGCCTTTATACCGCATCCCGCATTCAGTGCCGGCAAGGCTGGAGATTTTATAGCGACTGCCGGGCGGGGTCGGCAAGCAGGCAATAAGATTGTCAGTCATTGCCTGCAATTGAAAATCAGAGCCTGATAGCCCACCCAGGCCTGCGATGATCAGCCTTTGAAGGAATAGAACCTGAAGCTCTCCAGGTAGTTTACCACCTTCTTTGGTATATGCAGGAGTATGCCGAGATAGAGCAGCAGCGACATCAGCCAGAGTGCTGAGATGTTAAACCACAGGGTGTCAACGTAAACATTGTTGAACCTTTTGACCGGCGCGTAGAAATGTGCCCTGCCCCAGTTGTTGTCGGGTATAAGGTAGATCGGATCCCTCTTCTGTATGAGGCGGTCCTCGGACTTGTATATCACGTTGACCTCGTGCCGGTTCTGCACAATATCGGCAAGCGCCTTGTTATGATAATTATGACGCATACGCTGAAGCTGATCACTGCCGATACGCAATTCAAGCGCACGGTAGGCACTGTCACGGCTCCTTGCAGCTTGGCGTGCAATCTGGGAAAAATGAAGTCTCATATAAATAAGATAGCCTGTCGTTTCTTCGGCAGTGAACCGGTCAAAATCCTCCATATTAATCCTGCCGATGAACTCAAAGGGCATCAGGCCTGAAGCCCTTTGCAGGTAATCGATCTCATTTCTCAGGATCAACAGGTTCCTTGCCGTCGGTATTGAATCGATCCCCAAACCCAGGTTTCTTTCGGCAAGCTCTGCCTTGGCAATAAGCCGGGGGATCAGGAATGTCGACTTGTATGATGCGAAACTGTTCTGCTGCTCATATTGAAAGAAATGGCGCTGAAAGCGGTTTTGTGCAAACTGTTCAACTGCAAGGGCCTCGAGTGCCCAGCGGGAAGCCATCAGGTCGCCGACAATGGGCACGAACCTCTTGTCTGCAACACTGTCGTGCAGGTCGTCAAACCTGACCACAACGCCGCCAAGCAGCAACTGGGGTACCAGTAGAAAAGGAACCAGTATATAGATTGTAACCACCGAGTTGAACGCCGACGAGATAAAGAGACCGAGTACATTGGCAAAGCAGGCCGTACTGAAAAGAACAAGCCAGTAAGTGAGTGTCATCCCCCTGATCTCAAGAATAAGATTACCAACTATCACAAAAGTTATCATCTGAACAGCAGACACAAGGAATACCCAGCCCAACTTTGAATTCAGATAACTGAACCAGCTAAGGTTGAGGAAAGATTCCCTCTCCAGGATCTTCCTGTCACGTATGATCTCCTCAGCACTGAGCGACATGCCGAGAAACAGCGCTACCACAACAGCCATGAAAAGGAAAGCCGGGATATTCACATTTTCGGCAAAGATATACTGCCCCTCATGTAAATATTTTGTAAAATAGCCCAGGATGATAGCCAGCACCGGGGCCTCCAGAAGGCTTACAAGCAGATACTGCCTGTTGCTGAACTTTGCCAGGTAGTTCCTGACGCTGTATATCCAGAACTGCTTCTCTATCCCCGGAAGGGAAAAATTATTGGGTGGCAGTACATTGCTTATCACCTTTTTCTCCAGCCCGCCGGCAATCTTTTCCCTGTAATGCTCATACCATTGCTCAGGCTCAGTCTTTCTTTTCTGGGTATAATGCCCGCTTTTACCCACCTCCTTGGCTTCCACTATCTTCAGTATCTGCTCTGAAGACACATTGCCGCAACAGCTGCACTCTGTATGTCCCGGACTCACATGCCCGCTGATAGTCCGGAAATAGACCAGTGCATCGAGCGGATTCCCGTTATAGATGGGATAGCCTCCCTTGTCGATTATCCAGAGCTTGTCGAGCAGTTTAAAATTTTCTGAAGAGGGTTGATGAATGTTGGCAATGACAAGCTTGCCCTTCATGGCCTGCTCTTTGAGAAGGGCCATCACTATGTCGGAATCGAGCGACGAGAGACCGCTGGTTGGCTCATCGACAAAGAGGATGGATGGTTCGCGTATAAGCTCCAGCCCTATATTCAGCCGTTTCCGTTGTCCGCCGCTTATAAATTTCTTCAGAGGGCTGCCAACCTTGAGATGCTTTATCTCCTCAAGTCCCAGATCAGCAAGCACCCTGTCAACAAGGCCGTTTATACTCTCGCTATCGAGATTGCCAAAGCAGAGCCTCGCATTGTAATAGAGATTTTGAAAAACGGTCAGTTCCTCGATAAGGAGATCATCCTGTGGAACAAAGCCTATCTGTCCCTCGATCTTGTCAGGCTCCCTGTGTACATCAAACGTATTTATCAGAACCCTTCCGCGGCGTGGCTTCAGCTTGCCGTTGAGGACATTCAGAAGGGTTGACTTACCTGATCCGCTCACGCCCATGATGCCGATTATCTGCCCTGATTCTTCGGAGAAGCTGAAGGGCCTGATGCCATTACTGCTGAGCGGGTACCGGTATTCAACATCTTCGGCGCTCAGAACTATCCTGATACCGCGCGAAATCCTGAAAAATATGGACGATATCTCCGTATAATAGACCGGGTCTATCTTTTTACCTCTTATTATGCCACCCCTGTTGAAAATATAGAATTTCTCATTTGAAATGGGTTGCCCCTCATATGTGAGATGGCCGTTGCCGGTGTACCTGAAGACAAAGAAACCCGAACTCCTGATAAGAAGGACTATGATCTTCCCCTTCAGGCCTTCCCTTTCTATGACAATCTGCTTATCGGCGTTTTTGGGTTTATGCCTATCAACCCATGCTCCTTCCAGCTCATCGATTGTGGTTTCATCTGGTTTTCTGATCACAAGCCTGTTTTCAGGCGCTATCTTCCCATACTTTTTTCCCAGGATGAAGGCCATAGCATCTTCGACCTCCCTGGAAGATATATTGAAGTTCTCTGCAACGGCCTGTATAAATTCATTTTCGGCGCTGGAAAGTATATAGTCTTCGTTTACAAACTCCAGCAGCCTCAGGAAAACTATCATCCTGTCGTTCTGATGCAGGTCACGGTTGATCTGATTACAGATATTTTCAACCTGCGATCTCAGCATACGGCTGTCGGGCCAGTCATCACCGGTCTCCTTCAGCTCCCGGGTATAAAAATCAAAATAGTCGTCAAAAAGTTTCAGGTATTCTTCAGCAGCGTCATCATCAACGTGCTGCCTGAGATAGGAGCGTACAACAGCACGGCCCCTCTCGGAGACCCGCCTGTCGTTTACATTGGCAACAAGTGCAAACAAATGAATCAACGCATTTAAAATTGATTCACTCATTTCCGGTTAAGGTTTAAAGTTCAGAATTTCAAGGTAACCGGAACATATATTGTCCGGTTCACCGGAGCCCGGCTTCAGGACTCGTTTATATGTCATACCCGGCAAATGTCTGTCATGCAAGCTTACAAAAAAGCCGGCAAAAACCAGATGCCGGCCTTAAACGCCCCTAATGTCTTACTATCAGGATGTTATCCGGTATCTGAGTGTCTCAATCTTTTCGGCAAAAGTATCAAGCTGCTGCGCAGTCATGGGCGAACGGATATCTTTTAAAAATATGTATATCTCTTCCAGATCCTGGTAAAAACCGTAAATGAAAGGATCATCCTCATGATCATCCAACAGTTCGAGAAGTTTTTCCAGAGGCTCATCCTGCGCCAGGATTATATCGGTAATTTCTGTATTGTCCCTGGCACCAATTGCAATCTGCGAGGTGAGGTACATACCTTCAATCCAGCTTCCGGTCATAACAAGCAGCGAGAGGTCGTCCCTCCGGTTCTCGGTAAGGAAAAGATAAGTATCGTAAACCGATTCAGAAACTATTGCTATAAGCGAATCCTTATCTTCCAGGTTCCTCTCCACACGCTGTACAAAGACCTGGTTGAATGTGGTGGAAATATTTAGCTCGTCTATAAGCTGCTTGCAAACCTGGAGGTATTTCCTGATGTCCTGGTGCATCTCATAGGTTGCCGCATAGCTCAGATCAGCCCCGTACACTCCAAGGTTCAGGGCCTTGCTGTACTCGGTAAAGTAGTTGTCAACATTAGCAGCAGGATTTGAAATCCCGAGAATATATGCTGCACCAGCACGATTCAGCATCTGAACAACTTCCACTGAAGTTGGGATTGGATAATCTTCAAGACCCTCAATGGAACGGACGGTTGTTTCTGTCCTGTCCCTTTCGGCGGTAACGGTCCTGGTTTCTCTTTCCTGTCTGCCGCCGCATGATGAGAACAGAAGCGCAACAACAACGGCAGGAACGAAATAACGGAATATTCTGACTTTCTCCATCTGAATTTATTGTTTAATAATTTTACTTAACGAAATAATACTCAAATATACATGAAATTTTTTTCATCCAAATTATACACAGACGGATGAAAAAAGATTTAATGGGAAATCCTCATCATTTACAGACAGATCAAAGTATAGAGCCCGGCATGAGGATTCAACGCATTGAAAAGCAGGGTTTCTGAACCATTTCATAAATTCATAGACGATAAATAAGTTTCAACTGTTAAATAATATAAGTTAAAGCGAAGCGGTTCATCCTGCAGATCAGGCATTTTACAGTCTGCCGACCACTATCTCAGTGAGAAGCCGGTTGATCCCAGAATGTACCCGTCGGCGTATACCTCAACCTGGTAATCGCCTGCGATCAGGCTTCCGTCATCATCATAATAGATACAGGCATCAAGATCGATATTTTCATAGTTTATCTGCCTTGAAGCCGTGAAAACAAACGGTTCGCCATCAACCATCATTACATTGTCGGCCGAAGTTGCCAGCACGAGTCCGTCAGGTCTTTTGATCCGCATATATACCGTGCGCATTCCGGCTTCAGCAATTGCGTTTCTTTTCAGGGTAAAACAGACCTGTATCTGCTCGGTGCGCCCGATCCTGCTAATCTCACGTCCCCGCCGGTTAATGGGTGAGGCCACAAGATTTTCAACAATAAGCCTTGAACCAAGTTCAACCCTCGCCGACAGATCTTCCTTGATCTCCCTTTCTTGCTGCAGCTGGGTCTCAAACCTTGCTGCCTGCTGCCTTACCGCCACATTCTCCTGCCTCAGCTGTATATTAGCCTGGTTAAGAGAGTCAACCTGCACGATGTAACTCTTCAGCACATCCCTCAGTGTGCCAAGTTCCCTCCTGTACTGGTTTATTGCAGCAGCATTGTTGATCCTGGTGCGGTTCAGTTCTTCAATAAGGCCCTCGATCTCTTCCTGCCTGGCATCAAGCTGTGCATTCATGCTGTCATTATCAGTCCTCAGCATTGCATACTCATACGAAAGATCTTCGAAATCGCGTATAAGATGGAACCTTTCTTCTGTTACCTCCGCCAGTTTGATGGCCTCCTGCTTCCTGTCGTACAGAAGCCAGCCGAGTACCACAATCAGCACTACCAAAAGTGCTGTCAGCCCTATCAGTATCCTTGTCAGTTTTTGTGATGATAATTTCGCTTTCGCGGAATTGTCAGTCATTCCCTCCTTGTCCATCGATTTACCTCTGGTTAAAAAGATTAATACTTGAATAACAAATACATACACTGCCGGGATAAAAACTGCGGCTACCGGGGTCAGACCCGGGAGCCTGCATGATTATTTTCCCTTTGCCGGTATTTCACGGCCTCTTTTATAGGACCACAAAAGCAATGCCACGCCTGCAATAATGAACGGCACACTTAACCACTGTCCCATATTTAGTCTCATTGCCATTTCAAAATCAACCTGCACCTCCTTAATGAATTCGATCAGGAACCTGACTGTCCACAGCAGTATGAGAAATATGCTGAACAGGTAACCCTCCTTCGGTTTGCCATCCTGCTTAAAGTACATTGCATAAAGCAGCCCGAAAATGGCCAGGTAGGAAAGCCCTTCATATATCTGCGTGGGATGTTTTGGTACCGTTTCCCCGGCAAGCGCAAAGATAAATCCCCATGGCAGGGACGTTTCCACACCGTATATCTCTGAATTCATCAGGTTACCCATCCGTATGAAAAACCCTCCCAGGGCAACAACAATTACTATACGGTCCAGAATCCACAGGTATGGCCTCCTGACACTTTTTGAATAGTAATAAAGAGCTACCAGTATTCCTATGGCCGCACCGTGACTTGCAAGTCCCCCCTTCCATATCTTCAGTATCTCCAGTGGATTGCTGAGGTAGTAGGCAGGTTCATAGAAGAGGCAGTGTCCGAGCCTTGCTCCTATTATGGTGCCTATAGCAGTATATACCGTCAGCCTGTCAAGCAGTTCGACCGAAATGCCCTCCTTTTTGAATATCCTGAGAAAAACCAGGTACCCGAAAAAAAAGGCCGATGCAAAAAGCAACCCGTACCATCGAACAGCAAAATTGCCAATTCTGAATATTTCGGGATCGGCGGTCCACTCTATGGAAGTCAGTAGCATAGCTGTTTGTTTTAATGGGATGGTAAAAATATAAAAGAATCGCAATAATAGGCCGTGGAAACAAGTATTATTAATAATATTTATGCCCTATTGTAATATATTTGCACCTTGAAATACATTATGAGTTTGTTGAAGAAGATCCCCCTTGCAGCAATATTTTTAGCTGCAGTGCTTGTCCTGCCGCTGCTTTTCCCCCGTTGCGCCAATATTATCCCGCCAACAGGAGGGCCGCGCGACACGATTCCCCCTGAAGTGGTCAGCAGCGAACCGCCCAACTATTCGACGCGTTTTACAGGTACTGCGATAAGGATTGAGTTCGATGAGTTCATCCAGTTGCGCAACATTAACCAGCAGTTCATAATTACCCCTCCGCAGAAAGAGAGGCCTGAGTTCAGGGTCAGGGGAAGAAACCTTCTGATAGACCTGAATTCGGAGCTTGTTCCAAACACGACCTACACACTCAATTTTGGCGAAGCGATAGTCGACCTGAACGAGGGTAACGTTCTTACAAATTTCGAGTTCGTCTTTTCAACCGGCGACATTATTGATTCCCTGTATTATTCGGGTATTGTAATCAATGCCTTTGACAACGAACCTATGGAGGGTGTGATTGTTATGCTGTATGACAATCTGCACGATTCTGTTCCTTACAGGCAGATGCCTCTTTATGCCACCCGTACCGGCAAAGACGGCCGGTTCAGGCTGAACAACCTGAGAACTGACACCTTAAAGGTGTTTGCCCTGAAGGGTGCCGGGAACAATTACCTGTATAACCAGCCAGGTGAAGAGGCAATAGCTTTCCATGAGGATCTACTGGTTCCGGACTTCCATCCAGACGCTGCCCGGCCGGATCTTATTCCTGACACCCTGGTATTTGAAGAGGTCCTTCCCGTGACGGAGGAGCCACCGGGAGAAGGCATTACACGGCAGCCGGAAGAACCTGACATGCAGCAGATGCCAGACATGCAGCAGATGCCAGACATGCAGCAAATGTCTGATATGCAGCAGCAGACTGACACAATCGCCGGGGCACAGCAGCAGACTGACACAATCGTCGCGCCGCAGCAGGAAGGGGCCGCTGTTCATGCGGGAGTGCATGACGTTGATACGGTGCCGGTGACTGAAGATTATTATGATCCCGGCCCCCGGTTCGGTTTTCGGACCGAAGACACCCTTTTTCTGTTCAAAGAGGAAGCAGGACGTCAGTATATAAGACGCACCGAAAGGCCCCGCCAGGGTAAGCTCTTTTTTGTGTTCAACCTTCCCGTTACCCCGGGTTGGTCGGCCGAACCTCTCAACTTTGATCCCCCGGCGGACTGGATGATGAAAGAGAGGAATACCCGTAACGACAGTATCTGGTTATGGATCACAGATGCCGAAACAAGAAGCCGGGAGTCCCTGCGGTTTGCCGTCAGTTACAGGGCTGACGGGCCTTCCGATTCAATCAGGACCGTTACTGATACCGTCACCCTGAATTACGTGGCACGCACCACTGCACGACGGCAGGCCGCTGCGGCTGAGGAACCCGTCCTTGAGGTAACTTTCGGGACTGCTGAAAGGGGCAACATGGAACTAAACCGGAACCTCCGGTTATCCTTTCCCTCGCCACTTGAATCGTTTGATTATTCGTTAATGGACCTGGCTGTCATAAGGGACAATGATACGGTTTCCCGCAGCTTTGAACTTACTGAAGATTCCCTGCGCATAAGGAAATTTGATCTTGTAACTGAGTGGCTGGAGGCGGAAGAATACCGCTTTACCGCCCTACCGGGTGCTTTTGAAGATATATTCGGGGTGCTTTCCGATTCACTCAGCCTTGCGTTCCGGACAAGGGCGAAGGATGACTACGGTAGCATTGTATTAAATCTGAGCGGAGTTACAGGACCTTTGATCATACAGCTCATAAATGACCGGGGGAGAGTGATCAGGGAGTCCTATACCAGCGAAGATACCACAATCACGTTTGACTTTCTGCAGCCCGGCCAATTCAGGCTGAAAGCTATATTTGACGACAATGAGAACCGTAAATGGGATACAGGTAATTACCTTAAGGGGATACAGCCAGAAAAAGTCCTTTTCTTCCACACGGTAATAAATACCAGGGCTAATTGGTCTATAGAAGAGAAATGGGAATTTTAGTAAGGGGCAAATCACTGCTCGCCCCTTTGCCTCATATCATCATGCTGTCAGCCTCCTGAGGTGGCAAAGCCTCCCTTCACACCCAAATCCCTGGGGGTTATACAAAGAACCGGTACGGGCGATCTGTTAAGCAGCTGCTGGGCATTATTCCCGATTATGAAATTTGCGATCGAAGAGGCCTGGTCAGTCATGATCGATATAAGGTCAATCTTTTCTGAACCGGCATAATCAACGATTATATCAGTTATATCTTCCCCGGTACGTGTGGAAAACTCCGTCTCAATACCGCCGTCGTTAAGGTATTCAACAACCTGGTTGGCCCATGATTTGACCCTCTGCACCAGCTCCTGGTCCCTTCCGCCGGAAACGGCAAGCACATGGACCTTCGACCCGAAAATTCTTGCTACCTCTGCCGTGTAGGGAACCTTCTGCCTGGTATCCTGGGTATAGTCAATGGGCAGCAGTATTTTCCTGAATGTCTTGGGCACCACGCCGTGCCTTATTGTAATTACCGGCTTTTCACTCGCAGTAATGATCCTGAACGCGTTGCTTCCGATGAAGCGTTCCTCAAAACCGGAGGCTCCCTGGGTTGATGCTGCAATTATGGAATTTTCAAAGGCATCTGCCTGTTCGACAACCTCTTTATACACCTTGCCCTTTTTGACAATATAGCTCAGCTCAACCCCTGAAGGGAGCTTGTGCTCATATTTGGCCTGTATCTCCCGGAGCTTCGACTTGGCTATACGCTGCTCTTCATCCTTTGACATGTCACTGATCTCCGAAGTTTTGCCAATTACATAAACAAGCTGGATGCCTGCTTTTGTTTTTGATGATATCATAATGGCCAGTTCAAGCCCGTTGATTGACTCATCAGAAAAATCAAGTGGTACAATAATCTGCTTCATTGTCAATGATTATGGTTGGTTTTTAATAGAGATAATAATAATTGCCATGAGCTCTGCCTGAAATCTTTTAACGGCAATTTAAGTATTTTTTTTCAAACAATGGCAGGAAAATCAAATGATTATACGGATGTCAAAGTCAGAATTTCAGTGCCCTGCACATGTTAATTATCACCGGTTACAGGCAATATGGCTCATCTGCAAAAATGTAACCTGTTAACCTTCGCAGCTTATATTACTATCTATTTTTCGACTATTTTCTGCTCCGGGTTGAATTTCTCTCATTCTTTATTTAAATTTACGGTCAAACCAATCTTTCCCAAAAACTATGATGAAAGAAAACTTTGTTCAGTTCATTGAGGACAGTATCAGGAATAACTGGGACATTTCGGCCTTCTCCGACTATAAGGGAGCAAGCTACAAGTATTCCGATGTTGCCCACAGGATCGCCCGTATCCATATCGCCTTTGAGAAAGGCGGGGTGAAGCGGGGCGATAAAATCGCACTTCTCGGCAAGAATTCGGCACACTGGACCATGGTTTACCTGGCGACCATATCCTATGGAGCGGTAATTGTGCCTGTTTTACCGGATTTCAAGCCAAATGACGTACACCATATCGTCAACCACTCCGATTCGGTTGTGTTGTTCGTTGCCGACAATATCCTTGAAACTCTCAGCGAAAAGGAGATGAAAAACCTTCGCGGGATCTTTTCGGTTAACGATTTTTCTCTGCTGTCGGATATGGGTAATGGCGCACTGAAAGATGTAGTGGCCGGTATTGACAAGCTTTATGAAGAAAAATACCCTGGCGGACTTACGGCTGAAAACTTCAGCCTTGAGGAGGTGCCCAATTCCGACCTGGCAGTGATAAGCTATACTTCCGGGACAACTGGTTTTTCAAAGGGGGTCATGCTTGCGCACAACAGCATTGTATCCAATGTAGTGTTCGCACACAACAATATGCCTCTCCAGCCGGGCGACGCCATTGTGTCGTTCCTGCCGCTTGCCCATTCATACGGATGTGCTTTCGAGTTCCTCTTCCCCTTCACCCTGGGGTGCCACATCACATTCCTCACCAGGACACCTTCGCCCCAGATCATACTCGGGGCATTCAAGGAGATTAAGCCAAGGCTTGTTCTTGCAGTGCCCCTTATCATAGAAAAAATATATAAGAAACAGCTTCTGCCCGCTCTTGAAAAACCTGCAATGAAGGTGCTGCTGAAGATCCCGGGCATAAATAAGCTTATATACAAAAAGATCCGGAACAAACTGATCGATGTGTTCGGCGGCAATTTCCACGAAGTGGTAATTGGAGGTGCTGCGCTTAACAAGGATGTGGAACTGTTCTTCAACAAAATAGGATTTCCATTCACTATCGGCTATGGCATGACCGAATGCGGTCCGCTCATCAGCTATGCGGGATGGAAAGAGACCAAGCTTGGTTCAGCCGGAAAAGTTGTTGACGGGATGGAGGTTAAGATCGACTCGGCCGACCCCTACAATGAAGTGGGTGAGATCATGGTTCGCGGAGAGAATGTCATGCTGGGCTATTATAAGAATGAAGAGGCAACCAATGCAGTCCTCGTCGACGATGGATGGTTGCGCACCGGCGACCTTGGCATCATTGACAATGAGAACTTCGTCTTTATCAAGGGACGCAGCAAGAGCATGCTGCTCGGACCCTCGGGCCAGAACATCTACCCTGAGGAGATCGAGGCCAAGCTGAACAATATGAATTACATCCTCGAATCTGTGGTTATAGAGAGTAAAAAAACAAGTAAGCTGATCGGACTTGTTTATCCCGATTACGAAACGGCAAAAGCCGACGGGGTTGATGAAGTGCAGCTGGAGGCGATCATGGAGAACCATCGCAAAAACCTCAACAAGGAGATGCCGGTCTACATGAGCCTTTCGAAGGTCCGGATTTACCCGGAGGAGTTTGAAAAAACCCCGAAGAAAAGCATCAAGCGTTTCCTCTACATGGAGGAGGAATAGCATCATTCTGTCCTGCGGTTCAGAAACAATAAATTCTGTGTAAGATTTCGGGGCTCTGCCTCTTAATAGATACTGATCCCGGAGCCATTTTCATTTTATTGGAAATGGCTCCTTTTTTTGTATTTTAGGGCATTACCGAAAACCTTGTTTCAATGACAAAAAAAGAAGGCCCGTTTCTTGCATTTGACTTCGGGGCGGAGAGCAGCCGGGCTGTAGCAGGCACTTTTCTGGGAGAAAGGCTGGTGCTGAAAGAGATATACAGATTTAAAACAGGCATGCTTCCCCTGGGCGGACATCTTTACTGGAACATTTACAGGTTTTACGAAGAGATGATCAGGGCCCTTATTTGCTGCAGGGAAGAAGATTCAGAGCCGCGTTCCATAGCGGTTGACTCGTGGGGTGTTGATTTCGGTATGCTGGCCGCTGACGGGACAATAGTCCGTATACCCTATGCCTACCGCGATCCACAGGTAATCAAAGCTATGCATGATTTTCACAGGATCATTCCTCCGGAAAGGATCTATGCGCTTACAGGCATCTCGATGCAGCCGTTCAACAGCCTCTACCACCTCCATGCAATGAGACTCAGCAATGACCTGGCACTGGATGCCGGTGAGCGGGTCATGTTTCTTCCCGACCTGCTCAACTACCTGCTGTCGGGTGTGAAAAAGACAGAATTCAGCTTTGCCACTACCTCACAGCTTTACAACCCTTTCAGGGGAGAGTGGGAAGAGGAGCTTCTGGGTGCGGTCGGACTCGATGGTTCGTTTATGAACGAGATCATTGAACCCGGGCAGGTGATCGGCAGCCTTAGTGATGATGCCTGCCGGCAGTCGGGGCTGAAAAATGTTGATGTTGCATCTGTCTGCTCTCACGATACCGGCTCGGCCATTGTTGCCGTGCCCGCAGAGGGTGACGACTGGGCATACATAAGCTCGGGAACCTGGTCGTTGATGGGACTGGAGCTTGATGCGCCACTGGTGAATGAGAAAACCTTCAAATATAACTTCTCCAACGAGGGCGGTGCCGGGAAAAGGTTCAGGTTCCTGAAAAACATAATGGGCCTGTGGCTGCTGCAACAGTGCCGCGAAAAATGGAAGGAGGCCGATCCCGGCTGCGATTACCCCTCACTTATTGAGGAGGCCGGAAAGGCCGAACCGTTCCGGGCGCTGATAGACCCCGACCACGAACAGTTTTTCAGTCCCCGAAACATGGTTTCTGAAATCGATGCATTCTGCAACCAGACAGGCCAGGCGAAACCCGCTTCAAGGGGCGCATATGTGAGGGCGATCCTTGAAAGCCTTGCCCTTAAGTACAGGTATGTGCTCGAGCAGCTCCAGGAAGTGTCGGGAAGGAAGATAAATACAATACACATTATAGGCGGAGGCACGCGCAACAAGATGCTGTGCCGGTTCACCGCCAATGCAACGGGAAAAAAGGTGATCACCGGCCCTGCCGAGGGCACCGCGGCGGGCAACATATTGATGCAGGCACTGGCCTGCGGACAGGTCAGTTCGCTTGAAGAGATCCGCAGTATTGTAAAAAACTCATTTGATACAGAGGTTTACATGCCCGAAGATACCGGCATGTGGGATAATGTATTCAGGAATTTCATAAACCTTGTTGAAAAAGGCTGAATTATTATCAGGCTCCGGCGTACTGGTAACCAGTCCTATATGGTGAGGCCGGCGTGACTAAAATAACCGTCAGGATATTACCGGCTCCCTTCTGAAAATGTTGAAGCTGCCGAAATAGCCGTAAACAGCTATCAGCAGGAAGCAGAACCCGGGTACCAGGTAGGCCAGCCTTATGCTGCCGGTAAGGTCGGATACCTGGCCCTGTATGGCGGTCAGTACCGCGCCACCCAGAATTGCCATTATAAGTCCGCTTGCCCCTATCTTGGTATCATCTCCCAGCCCCTTGACCGATATACCGTAAATAGTCGGGAACATGAGCGACATACAGGCCGATATGGCCACCAGTGAAACCGTGGCGGCATACCCGCTGAGGGTAACCACCCCGAGGGTGCATATTATGGCCAGCACCGCCGAGAAGCTCAGAAGGTGACGGGGACTGAAAAACTTCATCAGTCCGGTAAAAACAAACCTCAGCACGGTGAACACCACCAGCGCTGCTATGTACCATGAAGAAGCCTGCTGCTCATTGGTTCCAAGCTCAATCATAACATACCTTATGGTAAAGGACCAGACGCCTATCTGTGCCCCTACATAGAAAAACTGGGCGATAACACCGCTAACGTACCTGGAGTTTTTCAGAAGCCGCCCTATACTGGCCCTGACATCGACTTTTGCCCTGACATCAGATGCCTTCGGCATTTTTGTGAATGCAATGACCAGCCATATCACCAGCAGGAAGAGCGCCACACCCACATAGGGTCCCATCATGGCGTTCAGCTCCTGCGACCTTACAAGGGTAAGCTCCTCGTGACTCATCACTGCCCTCTGTGTCGCATCGGCATGGTTGAGGTGCGACAGGATGAAAAACTTGCTCAGTACAACCCCGGTTATTGAGCCGATTGGATTGAATGACTGTGCGAAGTTAAGCCGCCTGGTACCCGACTCCTCCGGCCCCATAGCAATTATGTAGGGATTGGCAGTGGTCTCCAGTACCGACAGTCCCCCGGCAAGGATGAAGAGCGCTCCCAGGAAATGTCCGTAGGTCATAGTTATGCTTGCCGGATAGAAAAGGAGTCCACCGGCAATGAACATCCCAAGGCCCAGCAGTATGCCTGCCTTGTAGGTAAACCTTTTGATGAAGATGGCTGCCGGCAGCGCCAGGCAGAAATATGCCCCGTAAAAGGACATCTGCACAAAAGAGGTCTGGAAATCGGACATGCTCATTATCCTCCTGAAAGCAGCCAGCAGGGTATCGGTCATATTGTTTGCCAGTCCCCACATGAAAAATAATGAGGTAACAAGTATAAAAGGCAGAAGAGGTGTCGCTTTTCTCATTGGTCAATTAAATAAAGATATATAAATCACATGTTATTGTTCCATAACTGTATTGCCCGCAATTATAATCCCGGGGCTCCTGCTGTTACATCATGGCAGGCAGCCATCTTCCCTCCACCGGGATTTGACAGTATTATCCGTACAAAGGTCCATAAGCGCTGCATGCCCTGTAATCGGCCCCTTCGGACTCCATTCCGAAAGCAGCCCATGCCGAGGGGCGGTATATCTTCTCATCCGGCACGTTATGCATGCATACCGGTATACGGAGCAGTGATGCCAGACTTATCAGGTCGGCGCCTATATGGCCGTATGAAAATGCCCCATGGTTTGCACCCCAGTTGGCCATCACCGAGTATACATCGCTGAAGGCGCCCTTCCCCGTCAGGTTGGGCACAAACCAGGTGGTCGGCCAGGTGGGGTCTGTCCTTTTATTCAACATATCGTGCACCCCCTCCGGCAGTTCGGCCGTATACCCTTCGGCAATCTGAAGGACGGGGCCAAGATTGCCGATAATGTTTATCCGCGAAAGCGTGACAGGCATTCCTCCCCTGGTAAGGAAGGTGGACGAGAAGCCGCCTCCCCTGAAGTATTCGGTCGTGGCGGGGCCCCAGGTAGTGTTTTCAAGGCACAGTCGCGCCTCTTCAGGTGTGATTTCCCACCACGGCTTCATTGCAGGTTTGCCGTCAATGGTCTGCTGACCTGTGCCGTCAAGGGCTGAAGGACCCGAATTGATAAGGTGTATAAAGCCGCCCGATGCTATCCCCCCGGGCAAATGGCCGGTAACCCGCTTTACCGCATCGGGGCTCCAGTAGGTCCTTACATCGGAAAAGACCTGTGCCGAGCCTGTGAGCAGATGGCCGAACAGCATGGAAACGCCGTTGAGGGCGTCGTTCTCCGTAGCAAGCATGTAAGGCTGCCTGATCCCGTTCCAGTCGAACGACGAGCAGAGTATGGCTTCCATGAAGTCGCCGTTCGGCAAATGGTCTGTCCATTGTCTCTGGCCCTGGAAGCCGGCAGCGATGGCGTTGTGGCCCAGTGCCTCCTCGCCGTATCCCGCCTCTTCCAGCCTGGGATTGCCAACCATCATGTCGCGCGCTATTAGTGCCATCTTGACAACAAACTGCCAGTCGGCTTCCTTCTGCGAACGGCTTCGCTGCTTACCGGGCGGGTTACGGTCATCTCCCTCCGGGCAGTTCTCCCTTACCCATGCAAGGGCCCGTTCATACTCCTGCTGGTCGTATATCCTTTCATTAATGCGCCGCACGAACTCGGTCATATCGGCATACTCGCACCTCATGCCAAGGTACTTCTCGAAAAACGGCGCGTCGACGATCGAACCGGCAATTCCCATGGAGACCGACCCCATAGAAAGGTAAGACTTGCCCCGCATTGTCGCTGCCGCCAGTCCGGCCCTGGCAAAGCGCAGTATCTTTTCTTCCACATCGGCCGGTATAGACTCATCGTTGCTGTCCTGCACATCCCGGCCGTAAATGCCAAATGCAGGAAGCCCCTTCTGGTTATGTGCTGCCAGAACGGCCGCAAGGTAGACCGCGCCTGGCCTCTCTGTCCCGTTAAACCCCCATACTGCCTTAGGGATGTGAGGGTCCATATCCATAGTCTCGCTGCCGTAGCACCAGCAGGGCGTGACAGTGAGCGAAACCCCCACTCCCATTGCCGCGAACTTGTCGGCGCATGCGGCCGCTTCGGCAACACCGCCGATGCAAGTATCGGCAATGACGCACTCAACCGCGGAGCCATCTGAGTGACGAAGAGCAGATTCAATCAGGGTCTTCGCCCTTTGCGCCATATCCATTGTCTGCTTTTCGAGGGATTCTCTTACTCCTTTGCGTCTGCCGTCAATTGCCGGTCTTATGCCGATCTTCGGGAGCTGCCCGATAAGGCGGCTGAGGTTACTGGTATCCATAGCAGAAATATTGTTAAGGTTTGCAATCAATGCATTTCTTAAAATATTCCCGCAATATAGAAATTTTCTTTATATGACCCGCGAAAGGTGACCCTTAACAGTGTCCCATCATTTTCCTGATCTTGTATATCGTAAGCTCTTCGTAGGCCTTTTCAATATCATGATCGATATTGGCAGGATGGGCTATGGCCCTTTCAGGTAAATCATCCGTTGCTCCGCCTGCATACTGGCGCCTCAGTTGCATCAGATGGTCGATTTTCTCCTCCTGGTGGTTTATCAATCTGTCAAGCGTTCCCATAACTCCTTCTTTTCGGTTCCTGAATATGAGACGACCGTCTGGAAAATTAGTTACATGACGGCATTAAAAAATTCAGGATTTTTAAACTATTGCGTATTTTTACAAGACCACAAGCCCACATGCCCAATTCAAGTGGCGGAAGATTAAATTTTGGGGCGGAAAAACAGATTATGGAACAGATGACCATCATAGTGGCAGGAGGATCCGGTACACGGATGAATACCGAAATACCGAAACAGTTTCTCCTGCTGAATGACGAGCCTGTCCTGATGAGGACAATACGGGCATTTAACAGTTTCAGTCCCGGGATGGAGATAGTGGTCGTTTTGCCGGCCGACCAGGTAAAGTACTGGGAGACCCTTTGCCGGAAACAGGGGTTCAGCATACCACACACGATAGTGGAGGGCGGAGAGACCAGGCACCATTCGGTTAAAAATGCAATTAACAGAATAAAGCCTGGTATGCTGGTTGCAATACATGACGGCGTCAGACCCCTTGTAAGCCAGGCCCTTATTCGCACCTGTTTCGATACCGCCTCTGTTCTGGGCAATGCCGTTCCGGCGACCGGGCTGTCCGATTCGATCCGCCGTATTGAAGGCGACAGTAATTTCAGGGTCGACCGCTCACTGTTCAGGATGGTACAGACACCGCAGGTATTCAGCTCAGATTTGCTGATTGAGGCTTTCAGGCAGGATTACGATCCGGTATTTACCGACGAGGCAACTCTTGTGGAAAGAGCCGGCCACAAAATACACCTGGTAAAGGGGCAGCCGGATAATATAAAGATCACCACAACTCTTGACATGTGCATTGCCTCGGCAATAATAGAGGCATGCTGAGTGACCGGGTCAGGCTGCCGGATCAGCTCATGCCGGGTCAGGATGCCAAATCGGCTCATGCCGGGTCAGGCTGCCAAATCAGCTCATGCCGGGTCAGGATGCCAAATCGGCTCATGCCGGGTCAGGCTGCCGGATCAGCTCATGCCGGGTCAGGCTGCCAAATCGGCTCATGCCGGGTACATTGACGCGCGCATGGGAATTGACATCATCCTGGGGGGTTCCGCTCATGCGGCTGTCTGGCCTCATGAACCCATTAAATTGTTAAAATATTCCAAAAAAATTTTGTTTAGAACAATTACAAATTATTTTTGTATAATTAAGGTTAAGTAAAGGTTGGATATAATATGTACGGAGTTTTAAGACATATCGCTCTTGCTGCAGTGGGGATAATATTCATTATCTCTTCTTCAGGCGTTTACCTTACCGTTCATCACTGCCACTCCGAAAACATAACCGATCTTTTTTTCTTTACGCTCCTTACCGAGGAGCCCTGTGATCATCACGCCATTGATAACAGTGATAGCGGCTGCTGTGCAAGCAGCGATGAGCAATCCGCCACCCCAAGAGGACATTCCGGTATGCATTCTGACTGCGCTGATAACTGCACTGCACCCGATGGAATGGCTGAGTGCTGTTCAAATACCGTCCTGTTCATTGCTGTTGAAGATCATTTTATCAAAACAGACCAGCCCTTAACAACTGCTGATAACATTAGTGTCTGCCCTGTCTTTGGAAACGAACTGGCATTTGAGCCGGCTCCGGTCAGGGCAAAAAAAACGACTTCCTTCAGAGACCCGCCCCCGGGGATGTACGGATGGAACCTCTCCCTGTTCCACCGTGTACTCATTTTATGACACTGCTTTTTTGAACGGTTCTGGCATGCATTTATAATAATGCACGTCATATTGTGATTATGTATCATTCAAATTAAGCAAGTCATGTATAAACAATTTAACAAAAACATTATACCATTGCTGGGCGCGGTAATCATGTCGGCTTCACTCCATGCCGGTGCAAATTACCCCTCAACGGCCATGGCAGGCTATGAAAACAATGTCGTAACAGTACACGAACACCTGAGGGGAGTGGTCAGCGCCACCGTCGACGTTAACGGCAGGCAGGAGATACAAACCCTTCCCTATGCCTCGCTTTACTGGGCCGGCACCACGATGGGCGTAACAAGCGATGAGAATGGCAAATTTGACCTCCATAAACCCCATACCAACGAAACCCTCTACCTGGTGGTAAGCTTTACAGGCTATACCCCCGATACACTGGCAATACCACCGGGCAAAACGCATGTTGAGATACTCCTTACAGAAAACGTGCAGCTTGAAGAGGTTACCGTCCGCCGCAGGATGGGGGGCAGTTTCATCTCTGCCATTGAGCCGTCAAAAACGGAGGTTATAACGATTACCGGACTTCAAAGCCTTGCATGCTGTAACCTTTCAGAGAGCTTCGAAAACACGGCAACCGTCGATGTAGGTTATTCCGACGCCATATCGGGTGCCAGGCGCATTCAGATGCTTGGACTTGCAGGCGTATATTCGCAGCTCATGTTCGAGAACCTTCCCGGTATCAGGGGACTGTCATCGGCTTATGGCCTGACATATATACCCGGCACCTGGATGGAGTCGATCCAGATCTCAAAGGGAACCGCCTCGGTGCTCAACGGCTATGAATCGACAACGGGCCAGATAAATGTCGAATACAAAAAGCCGCAGCGGTCAGAGAGCCTGTTCCTCAACCTGTTCGCCAGCAATGAGGGCCGTCTTGAGGCCAATATGAACGCGGCCCATGAGATAAACGACACCTGGAGCACCATGCTTCTGGGGCATGTCTCAACCCAGCAGATGAAGATAGACCACAATAACAATACATTTCTTGATGTACCGCTGGGAACCCAGGTAAATTTCATGAACAGGTGGAATCATGAGGTAGAGGACAGGAGGCATGTACAGTTCGGACTGCATGTGCTGGGCGACAATAAGTTTGGCGGACAAACCTTCTATGACAGGTCGTCCGACAGGGGTACGACCAATGCCTACGGAACTGAGATCAGGACCACCAGGCTCCAGGGATTCATGAAAGCGGGTTTCTTCCTGCCGGGAACCCTGCAGTCCAGCATAGGGTTTATGGCCGTAGGCACCCTTTACGACCAGGAATCGTATTTCGGACTTAACGAATATTCGGGCGAACAGAAAAGCCTCTACTCAAACATTGTTTACCAGTCGTTACTGGGTAACACAAACCACCGTATCAACACCGGAATAAGCTACCAGCTCGATGAGTATGACGAGCAGTTCAATGACCTGCTTATGAGGCGCACCGAGTCGGTACCCGGGGTATTCGGCGAGTACACATACACGTGGCCGGAGGTTTTCACAATGATTCTCGGACTTCGTGCTGACCATCACAGCATACACGACTGGTTCATAACACCAAGGATGCATTTCCGCTATCATGTTGTGGAGAACGGGACGCTCAGGGGATCGGTAGGCAAGGGCTACCGTACAGCCAATGTCTTCTCAGAGCACTCATCTATCTTTGCCAGCTCCCGGCAGATGGTTTTTGCCGAGGAATTCAGGGCCGAGGAGGCCTGGAACTACGGAGTTAACTATACACATGTTTTTCCCCTTGACGGGGAAAGAAACATAACCTGGAGCGCCGATTTTTACAGGACCGATTTTATCAATCAGGTTATAGCCGATATCGACCAGGACGTCAACAGGATTGTCTTTTACAACCTGGACGGCAGATCCTGGTCCAATTCGTTCCAGACCGACCTTACGATTCAGCCTTTTGAAGGCGCTGAGATCTTTTCAGCCTTCAGGATAGATGATGTATGGACAACTATCAACGGTGAGCTTATGGAGAGTCCGCTCACCGGCAGGTACAAGGGTCTGCTGACCCTCTCCTATGCTACCCGTTTTGATAAATGGAAGTTTGACATCACAAACCAGCTCAACGGTCCCAGCCGGATACCCGATACAAGCCAGAATCCTGAGCAATACAGGCGCCCCGAATATTCACCGGTATATTACATTATGTATGCGCAGGTCACCCGCAGGTTCAGGAATATGGATATATACGTTGGCGGGGAAAACCTGACAAATTTCAAGATGCATAACCCGATAATTGCCGCCGACGATCCGTTCGGAAGGCATTTCGATTCATCCCTTATCTGGGGGCCCTTTATGGGAAGAAAATTTTATGCAGGAATAAGGTACACTTTTAACTGATAATTGTATAATATTAACTTCTAAAATCTTAATACACATGAGAACGATTTCAAGGATAATACCGTTTGCAGCAATCATGCTGCTAGTATCAACAGCGGCATGGTCGCAGCTGAGATCAACCGAAGAGGTTAGCTTCAAAACGTCGGCCGACTGCATTAACTGCAAGCATGCCATCGAAGAGATGTTCACCTTTGAACGCGGTGTAAGACATGCTCTTCTCGATCTGGAGAAAAACATCGTTACCGTGCGTTACAACAGCAGGCGGACAGATCCGGAAAAGCTGCAGAAGGCACTGATCGACCTGGGCTATAAAGCTGAGCCTGTTGAGGAGGAAAAGGAGAGGTCTGGCGAAGATGCGGACGGTGAGACCGGACAGCAGTCCGGTTGCTGCGGGAACACATGACCAGATTGGCAGCAGTTTCAGCCGGCATAACTAAAATTCACTAAATTGCATGATCAAAATTTGAAGCGATGCCGGAGACCGTCAACTGGGGAATTATTGGCTGCGGTAAAGTTACCGAGGTAAAGAGCGGCCCCGCCCTCTACAGGGCCAAAGGCTCAAGGCTGGTGGCAGTCATGCGGCGTGACGGGGATAAAGCCAGGGACTATGCTGCGAGGCATGGCGTTTCCAGGTGGTATGATGACGCCTCCCGCCTTATCAACGATCCTGATGTCAATGCCGTGTATGTAGCCACCCCGCCCGGCTCCCATGCCCTTTACGCAATGGAATCGATGCGGGCAGGCAAGCCTGTTTATGTGGAAAAACCGATGGCTGCCACCTATGCCGAATGCCTTGAGATGGTCAGGGTGTCAGAGGAGACCGGAATACCTCTGTTTGTGGCCTATTACAGGAGAATGCTCCCGGGATTCCTGGAAATCAAAAGGCTGGTCGATTCCGGAGCCATAGGACAGCCCCGTTTCTTCATGATAAGGTTCTTCCAGCCACCCTACAGGGAAGACCTGGAAGAAAAACCTCCCTGGAGGGTGGTGCCTGAAATATCAGGAGGCGGCTATATATATGACCTTGGCAGTCATCAGCTTGACTTCATAGATTATGTTCTGGGCCCTGTCGGGGAGGCCGGTTCCTACACCGCCAATCTCGGGGGACTATATGAACCCGAGGATTTTGTCTCGGCCGGGTTCAGATGCGAAAACGGCGTTGCCGGAAGCGGGGTGTGGAATTTTACAGCAACAGAGCATATGAGGGAAGACACTATAGAAATATCAGGAGACAGGGGAAAGATTAAATTCTCATGTTTCGGCTTCACCCCGACTGAACTCACATGCGACGGTAAAGTCACTTATATTGACAATCCGCGGCCGCCGCATGTTCAGCAACCACTTATCCAGGCTGTTACCAATGAACTTCTGGGCTCCGGCAAGTGTCCCAGTACAGGCATTACGGCAGCCCGGACCAGCAGGCTTCTTGACATCATCACCCGCAAGCCATCCTGATCTGTTGCCGGCCATGAATTAACTTTATTTAACAGCTTCCAAATTGCAGACCCCGTTTTTTTAAAACAACTTTGACCTCCCCGAATTACCTGGGAGCCACTGCACCTGTATTAACCCCTTTTTATCTGGGAATTTATGAACTTATAAACACCGATATCATTTTTAATAATGTCAAAGAACAACAGATTTATTTCAACAACCAGATATTTCATAATACTGTCTGCATTAATACTATTCTCTTTTATTGACAACCTGGCTATTGGCAACGAAAGGACTGCAATAACAGACCGGAATAATTTCATTCCTGTATTCCTCGATTTTCCTTTTCATCAGCAATATATAAGGGAGACCGTTACATTTGTAAACTATGTAAGAGACCGTGAGATGTCACAGGTCCACATAATGATTTCGCGTCACGGCTCGGGTTCGACGGGTGAAAATTATGTTATATCATTTATAGGAAGGGGACCTTATGAGGGCATGAACAATGTCATTACCTACTGGGCGCCGGGCAACAACTCTTCAGATGATACCAGGAGGGGCCTTGCCAATATGATACAGATGGGACTTGTCCCCTACATCGCCGGCACCGACATGGTCCACAATATCTCGCTCAGCATCAGGGGCGGCCGGGAGGCCGAGTCGCTCCCCGTCGACGACCCCTGGAAAAACTGGGTATTTGAAATATTCGGGGGAGCAAACTTCAACAAGGAAGCAAGCCAGGACAGGTTCGATTCAAGATGGGGCTTCTCGGCCGACAAGGTATCTGAAGATTGGAAAATAAGGATCCGGCCCTATTTCAACCTTAACGAACGGAACTTCAAGACCGACGACGGGGTAATAACAAGCCGTTCACGAAGACACGGTTTCCAGGGAAACTTCATCAGAAGCATTGACCAGCACTGGTCGGCCGGCATATTCACAGGAATGCTCTCCAGCACCTTTCATAACATCAGTTTCAATACAACGATCAGCCCCGGCATAGAGTACAGCCTCTATCCCTACAGCGAAGCCACCAGGAGGGCCATTACCATAGTTTATCGTGCAGGTGCAGGTCAGCACTATTATATGGAAGAGACAATCTTCGGCAAAAACCATGAATTCCTTGCTCACCATAGTGTTAACCTTTCGGCAAGCTTCCAGCAGCCCTGGGGTTCATTCAGGGCAAGATTGTCCGGATCCCACCACTTCCATGATTTTAAATCAAACAGGGCATCTCTGTTTGCCCGCCTGGACCTGAGAGTTATAAAAGGACTCTCTCTTAATCTTACAAGTAATTTCGACTTTATAAACGACCTTGTAGCGCTGCCCGCGGGTGATCTTTCACTCGAAGAGATACTGCTGCAACAACGCAGACTCGCAACCAATTACCAGGTTTCCGGCTCAGTGGGACTTGCATACAGTTTCGGCTCGCAGTTCACAAATGTAGTTAACACCAGGTTCTGATCCACCGCGTCGGAATCGATTTTGGCAGGCAGGAGCCTGTGATTTTTCGTGCCGTCACATCAGGTTTCCCTCATAAGTACGATCCCCTGACCAGTTCAAACTATTGACTTTGCCAGTTGTTTTTTGTAAATTGTATAAGCAACCGCCGGCTATGCAGAAGAATATCATAACTGAAACCGCAAGGGAGCTGCTTGACCTTATCTACCCGCGCCTGTGCGCAGGCTGCAGCACCACACTGGTAAAACAGGAGGAGCACATATGCACGCGATGCCTCTATATGCTCCCAAAAACCAACTTCCACAAAGACCGGCATAATCCGATGGAACAGCTCTTCTGGGGAAGGGTCCGCATAGAGGCTGCCGCAGCAATGTATTATTTTGAAAGAGCAAGCAAATGCAGGCGCATTCTTCACCATATCAAGTACCGGGGTAAAAAGGAACTGGCACATTACCTCGGCGCCTTATACGGCATTGAACTGGCCGGCTGCCGGCTGTTATCGGAGGCCGATCTGCTGCTTCCCGTGCCTCTGCATCATCTCAGGCAAAGAAAAAGAGGATTCAACCAGAGCGAGTGGTTTGCCGGTGGACTGGCATCGGGCATGGGGAAGGAATTAGCTGCCGATGTGCTGGTTCGCTTTGAAGGAACAGAAACACAAACCAGGAGGTCGCGCCTGCAGCGATGGGAGAACGTTGAAAACTGCTTCAGCGTAGATAAGCCCGAAAAGGTAACAGGAAAGCACGTCATACTGGTTGATGATGTTGTGACGACCGGAGCCACTTTGGAAGCATGTGCATCAGCACTGCTACGGGGCCGGGGGGTCAGGGTCAGCATCCTCACCATAGCCTATGCCTGACTGGCAGTGAGAGCTGCTCTTAAAAACCGTATATAGCTTAAAATGCACTCGATAAAAAAGTGTATTGCACCGTAAACGACAGAACATTGTTGAACTGGCCCCAGTTGAAGCGGTAGGTTCCACCGCCCGCATGTTCTCTGACCCGTATAACTGAAAAGGCAACCCTCGCATGGCCAGAAATCTTTTCTGTAAACTGCCAGCCTGCTCCTGCGTGTGCGGCAAGTTCTCCTTTTCTGAATGGTAGTGTCTCTTCGGGGGGGATATACCCACCCGCATCCTTTTCACGCGAGAAGAACAGATACCCGCCCGACAGGCCAATCTCGGCAATAATGCCTGATGACCAGGAGTAGCGCATCAACACTGGTATCTCAACATACCGCAGATCAATTTTGTAATATCGGGGATTATCTATCGAAGTAGGAAACATGCTTCCTTTGGAAGAGTAGTTTATCTCCATGCGGGCAGACAAAAATTCGCTTACCGGGGTAGATACAAAAAGACCGAAAAAACCACCCGGCTTGTTGTATCCTGAAAAACCGTCGCCTTCGACCTGTGCAATGTTAAGTCCTCCCCCCATACCGGCATTGAACACCTGCGCGCCGGCATCCCGGCAACAGAGCGCCACCACACCAAAGATAAGTAAGAATATGTATCTCTTCATTTTAAAAAGTATTTACCGGTATGCCTCTGCCGGCAACCCGGGTATTTCAAAAAGGCGGTTTCTCCCCTGTCAGTTGCTCAAACAGAATACCGGTGCCTTTACCGGCCTTCTCCTTAATAAAGTTAACCTTTTTCCTTCCGTAATACATCACCTCATTGGGGTCGATAAGGTACACCGAACAGTTGTCAGGAACATAGTCCACAAGGCCTGCTGCAGGATACACATTAAGCGAGGTGCCGATCACCACCAGAATGCCGGCCTTTGACACAATGTCCATTGCCGGCTCCATGGCATACACCGGCTCGCCGAACCATACTACGTTAGGCCTCAACGGGTAGCCCTTTTCACACCTGTCAGTCTCCTTTATCTCCCACCCCTCAATATCATAAACCAGCGAAGGATCATGAGTGCTCTGCGCCTTCCTCAGCTCTCCGTGAAGATGAAGCACCCTGCTGCTGCCTGCCCGTTCGTGCAGGTCGTCAACATTTTGTGTTACGACCTCAACGTCATAGAACTTTTCAAGTTCAACAAGCAGCAGGTGCGCCCTGTTCGGCTTGCAGTCCAGAAGCTGCCTTCGCCTGTCATTATAAAATTTCTGAACCAGCTTAGGATTTCGCGCCCATCCTTCCGGACTTGCAACTTCCATGATATCGTACTCTTCCCATAGCCCCCCCATATCACGAAATGTTTTAATGCCGCTTTCGGCGCTTATGCCGGCTCCGGATAAAACAACCAGTTTTTCCATCCTGCCCGGGTATTTTATGTGTAAAATTCAGACTAACATCCGGCTACATATTCATACGTGCAAATCATGTTAATCAAATTAATAATCAGTGAATTATGTTTAGCATACTATCGGTATTCAGTGCCTTGAACGTATGGAACCCGCATGGTTTGTTTATGTTATTTTGTCTGACGAAGTCTGATGGGGCTTTCATATCTGCCAATAGGTCATTACACAACATCTCCAATTTGCCCTCCATAGCAAAAAATGTTTGATTCCGCCGGCTGTTGTTATTACAATTGCACAATATAATGAGTTCCGGCCTAAAATACAACAACAGTCCCCCGTGCTGTAAATGTGAGTTGATTATTGATTAACTTTACCACGGCTCTTTTTTTCTTCGTCAGAACATATAACCCTGATCTGTGCAAATGATCGATCCTGCAACCATAGAAAGAATAATAGATACGGCAGAGATTACCGATGTTGTGCAGGATTTCGTAACCCTGAAGAAACGCGGTGTCAATTATCTCGGACTTTGTCCGTTCCACAACGAAAAAACTCCCTCCTTCACCGTTTCGCCCGCCAAGGGGATCTACAAGTGTTTCGGGTGTGGCAAGGGTGGCAACGCGGTGAATTTCATAATGGAACACGAGCATGTCTCATGGCCTGAAGCACTCAGGTTCCTGGCCCGCAAATACAGCATTGAGGTGGTCGAGACAGAGGTAAGCGACAAGGAAAAGGAGAAACAGAACGAACGCGAAAGCATGATGCTTGTTACCGGATATGCCCAGCGTTTCTTCAGCAACAGCCTTAACAACAGCGACGAGGGACTGGCAGTCGGCCTGGCTTACCTGAAAGAGAGGGGCTACAGGCAGCACATGATAGAAAAATTCCAGCTCGGATACTCTCCCGAAGGCTGGGATAAATTCACCGGAGAAGCACTGAAAAACGGCTACAAGGAAGAGTTCCTTGAAAAAACAGGTTTGTCAATACGTAAAGGCGACAGGCTGTTCGACAGGTTCAGCGGCAGGGTGATGTTTCCAATCCATTCCCTTTCGGGGAAGGTAACGGCATTCGGTGGCCGTACACTGAAGCAGGACAAGAATACCGCCAAATACCTCAATTCGCCCGAGTCGGAGATATACCATAAAAGCCGGATTCTTTACGGACTCTATTATGCAAAAAAGGCCATTGTCCAGAATGACAAGTGTTATCTTGTCGAGGGATACACCGATGTACTTTCGCTCCACCAGGCAGGGATTGAAAATGTTGTCGCCTCATCCGGTACGGCGCTCACAGCTGAGCAGGTCCGACTTATCAAGCGCTTCACCAAAAATATTACTGTCCTGTATGATGGTGACGAGGCCGGACTTAAAGCCTCCCTGAGGGGTATTGACCTGATACTCGAAGAGGGCATGAATGTAAGGGTCCTTTTGTTTCCCGAAGGCGAAGACCCTGACTCATTCGCGCGAAAGACCGATTCTGACAAAATAACCAGCTACATCAATGAGAATGAGCTCGACTTTGTCCTCTTCAAAACACGGCTGCTAAGTGAAGATGCAAAGAGCGACCCTGTAAGGAAATCGATGATGATAACCGACATTGTAAGGTCGGTGGCCAGGATACCCGACCGTATCACACGGATGGTATATATAAGGGAGTGTGCCGTAATACTGAACGTGGAAGAGAGTATCCTCTACAGGGAGGCTGACGAGATCAGAAGAAAGGATTCAGAAAAGAGGCTTAATTACAGGTACAATGATGCCGGTTTCAAGTCCTCCAAGACAAAGTCAGGCCCACAGGCATCGCCCGGCAAACGCTCCGAAAGGGAGACCATTGAAAGGGAAATAATCCGTCTGCTGATGAATTATGGCAACATTGAGCTTTTCCCGCCTGATGAGAATACCGGCAACAAACCGGTAAAAGTGGCTGCCTATATTATCGGCGAGCTCCAGGGAGATGAACTCGAACTGGAAAATCCGGTTTACAACACCATTATAAGGGAGACTGCCTTAATTATCGCTGAGAACGGTGAAGTTTCGGGAAAACAGTTCTCCAACCACCCTGATACCACAATCAGCAGTACTGCAGCTGATCTGCTTAGCACCTCATACGATATCAGCAGGATATGGAGAAGGAAAGAAGCAAATATTGAAACAGAGGAGATGAAGCTCGGTCAGCTGGTTCCCTCAACAATCCTTGCCTTCAAGAGCTTCCTTGTAAGAAAGGAGCTGAAGGATACCGAAGAAAAGCTAAGAACAGCAGAAAGCGAAGAATCTCTGTTGCTTCAGCAACGTCATATGATACTTAAAACAGCAAGCATTCAGCTGGCAAAACAACTGGGCAACCGTATAGTTTCCTGACAATAGCCGCGGCATACTAAAGTCAAAGCACTCCTTGCCAAACGCTCTTTTAAAGTCAAATATCCGGGCAAACAGTTGCCGGTAAGCTTTTTTTTGTATTTTTATATCACCTAACTGAACAGTAATATAATTATGACTGCAGTTAATGAACATATGGCAAAACCTCGAAAACCGGCTCTTAAAGTACTGTTGCCCATGCTGGCAGCCCTTATTGTGATAACTGCCTTTTCATGCAGGCAAAGGGAGGAAACAAGAACATTCATGCCTGAGGTTACCCAAATTGACCTCGACATAAATGACCTTGAAGAGATAAGGGCCATATTCTATGATCTTGCTTCACCCATGGAATCGCAAAGGCTTTTTCAGCAAATCAATATTCTCTTTGATGAGAATATTCTGAATCAGCCTGAAAACATTTACAGGTATAACTCGAGCAACAAGATAGCTGTCAACCTTGGTATTTACGGAACCGCCATGAGTTTCGCACACATGTTCGGGCAGACACAGGAAGCGATCAATTATATGTCTGTCATTTACAGGATGGCCGACAGACTTGGTATAGGTGGCAATATAATCAACCAGGCTGAGGCAGTCCGCGACGGGGTTATCTATCAACCCGATTCTCTTTTCAGAATAGCCAGCAGTCTCTATATTGAAGCTGACAGGCAGCTCAGGCAGAACGAACGTCACGGAGCAGCAGCGCTCATTATTGCAGGAGGATGGGTTGAGGGTCTGTATATTGCCTGCCATTTTCATGATCCTGAAGATCCTGACCTGAACCTTGAACAGCAAATACTTGCCCAGAAATATTCTCTTGACAGACTGACAGCGCTGCTTGCAAACTATCAGGATGATCCTTTCATAGCCAGGTACCTGCTAATGTTCAGGCAGCTTAAAAACGTCTTTGACTCGGTCGAGATCCTTTTCGAAGAGGATGACCTGATTATTGATACGGCAAGCAGGACAATCGTTTCGAAAGAGCGCCAATATGTCTACAATCCACGGAATATTGAAGAAATAATCAGGCTGGTGGGAATTATCAGAGAAGATATGATCCAATAGTTAATGTGAACATTAGCAGGTAGTTAAGGATAATTCCCAAAAACGTATCACTCATTTTCCCTGAACAGCCCCGATATTATACCATCAGCCAGCTTCCTGCCTTCCCTGGTCAGCACCATGTTCCCTTTCCTCATCTCAATAAAGCCTTTACCGGTGAGCCTGTCTGTCTCCTTAAGGAAATGACCGGTATACTCTTCTCCGAAAATCCTCTCCACGTATGACGGGTCAGCCCCCCATACAGTCCGAAGTGATGTAAGGATATATTCGTTATAGCGGGTTGCTTTGTCAAGCTCCTCATATTCAAAGGGTATTTTCCCGGCCTTGATGCTCTTTATATAAAGCGTATTATTACGGGCATTCCATTGCCTGGAGCCGCCATTGTAAGAATTGGCAGAAGGACCTACTCCCAGGTAATGATGCTGAAGCCAGTATCCTGTATTATGTCTTGAAAAATTGCCTGGCCGGCAGAAATTTGATATCTCGTAATGGATAAATCCCTCCCTGGCAGCCCTGTCCATTAGCATCTCAAACTGTCGTGCCCCTTTGTTCTGGTCAGGTTTTGTCAGTATTCCTTTCTTTACCCTGTGGTAATAGACTGTCTTCTCTTCAAGGGTCAGGTGGTAGGCGGAGAGATGATTAACTCCGGTGCCGAAAAAGAACCCCAGATTTCTTTTCCATCTGGCATCATCCATCCCCGGCAGCCCGTAAATCAGGTCAATATTTATATTTGTGAAACCTGCCGATATACTTCTTTCAATACATGCAATTGATGCAGCTTCGTCATGTCTTCTGTTCATCCAGGCAAGATCCTCCCCGAAAAATGACTGCACACCCAGGCTAAGTCTGTTTATTCCGGCATGACTAATATCCAGCAGATAACCGGGAAAGAGGTCATCAGGATTTGCTTCAAGCGTGATCTCAACATTGCAGTCAACATCAAAAATGCTGTATATCGTGTCAAGCAATATCCTTAATTCCCTTGCCTCAAGTACAGAAGGTGTTCCACCACCAAAATATATTGAAGATATTTTTTCACCGGCAAGGTAGTTTTTTTGCATATGCAATTCCGCCGAAAGGCAATCAAGCATCTCTTTCCTGTCCCTCAACGATACCGAAAAATGGAAATCACAATAGATACAGACTTTCCTGCACCAGGGAATATGAATATATATGCCTGCCATATGCGAACCAACTACCCCGGTTCTGTGTCACGGGAATATGTTTATACCGGTATCTTGTTTATGCGATGCAGGTGCCTGCCACCTTCAAAACCAGTATTTAGAAACACCTTTACTATTTCTGTTGCCTGCTCACCGTCTATGTACCGGCCCGGAAGCGCACATATATTGGCATCATTGTGCAACCTGACAACCCGGGCAACATCGCTGTTCCAGCACAGAGCCGACCTGATGCCCGAATGTTTGTTTACCACCATATTCACACCATTACCGCTTCCGCAAACGACTATACCAAAATCATATTCTCCGCTCTCAACAGCCTGTGCCACGGGATGAGCAAAATCAGGGTAATCTGAAGCATCTTCGGAATATGCTCCAAAATCCCGGTAACTGTATCCATGTTTTTTAAGATGATCAATGACTGTTTGTTTAACTTTGAACCCTGCATGGTCGGATCCTAAAGCTAATCTTATATTCTCAGGCATTATTTATCAGCGTTTATGATAAGAAATACAAAATTAACAATTACTATTAATAAAACGGGTGATAAATTTTTATTAAAATAATTGATTCTGAAGTTTAATTGTTCCTATAAAAAAATTGTGGTGATTTGAAAATATTCTAAAGGTATTTATCAGATAAAGAATCAATAATTTCTTAACACGGCCAAGCCGGCCTTTAATTAACAAAGTGGTTTTCAACATTACTCAAAATTGTTAATTTATATTCTTATATTATTGACACAGTGTTATGTATGACAATCTTAATTGTTAATGATAAATTGCCTTACTGCTCATTACATGTGAGTATTTTAACCGGTTTTATTTTTCAACAGTATCAACAGGCTATATACATCATCATTATTAATTTTAATTAACTTTAATGATAATAATAGTGTGTTAACAGCAGATAAATAGATTAGATTTGCATACATGTAAAATGAACTGTCAACAGTTTTGAATAAATGGATGGCGAGTATGACATAAGAAAAGATATGCCTGACAACCAGGACCTGGAGTATGAGAAGAAGCTAAGGCCTATTGTATTTGAGGACTTCAGCGGGCAGTTAAAGACAGTGGAAAATCTTAAGGTTTTTGTTAAAGCTGCTAAAATGAGGGATGAGGCCCTGGATCATGTTCTGCTGCACGGACCACCCGGACTTGGAAAGACTACACTGGCCAATATTATTGCCAATGAGATGGAGGTCAATATAAGAATTACCAGCGGTCCTGTTCTTGATAAGCCTGGTGATCTCGCGGGACTTCTGACTAGCCTTGACGAAATGGATGTACTTTTCATCGATGAAATTCACCGGCTTAGTGCGGTTGTCGAAGAGTATCTCTATTCTGCAATGGAAGATTTTAAAATTGACATACTTATCGATAAAGGTCCTGGTGCGAGATCAGTACAACTGAAACTTAATCCGTTTACCATGATAGGTGCAACAACCAGAAGCGGATTGCTTACAGGGCCCCTTCGTTCACGTTTCGGGATAAATTCACACCTGGAATATTATGACGCTGAGATTCTTGATGGCATAATCAAGAGATCTGCATATATTCTTGATATAGAAATTGATAATAATGCATCAATAGAAATTGCCGGACGAAGCAGGGGCACACCAAGAATTGCAAATGCACTTCTGAGAAGGGTAAGGGATTTTGCGCAGGTAAAAGGGCATGGTAAAATTGATATGGAAATAGCCAGATATTCACTTGAAGCCCTGAACATTGATAAGCACGGGCTTGATGAGATGGATAACAGGATATTGCTTACTATAATTGATAAATTCGGAGGAGGACCTGTTGGGATTTCCACAATCGCAACTTCAATAGGTGAGGATGCGGGTACTATCGAGGAGGTTTACGAACCTTTTCTGATAAAAGAGGGGTACATTAAAAGAACACCACGCGGAAGAGAAATAACAGAGCTGGGTTTAAGGCATCTTGGAAGGGATATTAAAGGCGGACAGGCATTGCTTTTCTGATATCTGTAGAAATATGCAATTACTTGATTATCTTTTTTGAAATTATTAGTTATTTTTGGCAACATAAATAAGCAATGTTAAATATCTAAGGAAATGAAGCAAATTATTCAAAACATTGGTTTGATAATATTTTTGATTGCCATTTTAATACTTGCATTGGCGCTGTTGATACAGGACAGGGCGAACAATACCCTTTTAATATTGAGCGGTGTATTGATTGTAGCCGGACTGGCAGCACATGTGATTGTGAATAAGATCTTAGACTAGGGATAGCTTATCTTAGAAGACGTTACCCGCTTTTTTAAGGCCTTTTATATCAAGTAGTTTGATTCTTCGGCCGTGAAGTTCAATTAGATTATCAGATTTAAATTCAGACAGCAACCTGATAACAGATTCGGTTGCAGTTCCGACAATATTTGCAAGTTCTTCCCTTGTAAGCGTTATCTGAAGAAAATGCTCCGCATCAAGGTCAAAGTTTTTCATCAGTATCAGAAGAACTTCTGCAAGTCTTTCACGTACAGTTTTCTGGGCAATATCAGTAATATAGGCATTCGCTTCACCAAGCTCCTTGCAGGCAAGCTGCATAAGATCCATTGAGAAATCAGGATTTTCCCTGAAGAGGTCAATAAAGGTATCGCCAGGTATAAAACAGAGGTGGGATTCTTCTATTACTTTGGCAGTGGTGCAAGCCAGTTCTCCACTGAGAACAGATCTGAACCCTATGATATCACCCTTTTTTGCAAAAGCTATTATCTGTTCCTTTCCATCTATACCGGTCTTGTAAATTTTAACAATTCCGCTCCCGACACAGTAGCATCCTGAAATCCTGTTGCCCTCATGATATATTATGGATCCTCTTTTATATGGTTCGCAATTTTTGTCCAAAGAGATCATTTCGTGCTGCTCAGAGGTAAGATGCTTGAAGATACTGTTGAATTCGCTCTTGCAGCCCTCGCAATTCAGTGTATTTGCAGTATGTTTGATCATGACCGGATCAGTGATATGAACAAAATAGTACCTAATGCGTAAATTTAGTAAATAAATTGAAATATGTTAAGATATACAGTAAACAGTAATTATTTTAAACCGTTTGAAGTAATGGAAGTTGTAGTTTAATCAGACTATTCCATTAAACTGAGAAAGAAAACGGACATCATTTTCAAAGTACATCCGGATATCCTTGATATCATATTTCAGAAGTGCTATTCTTTCTATGCCAAGTCCAAAAGCAAAGCCGGTAAATTTATCAGGATCAATCCCACAATCCCTGAGAACGTTGGGATCAACCATTCCGCAACCAAGGACTTCTAGCCAGCCGGTGTATTTACACAAACGGCATCCCTTACTGTTACAGGTACATGAAACATCCATCTCGCCCGAAGGCTCTGTAAACGGAAAAAAGGAAGGACGAAGGCGTATTCTGGTCTTTTCACCAAAGAGCTCCTTGGCGAAAAACTCAAGGGTTTGTTTAAGATCAGCGAATGATACCTTTTCATCAATATACAGACCTTCGATCTGGTGAAATATACAATGCGACCTTGCTGATATAGCCTCGTTCCTGAAGACTCTGCCAGGTGAAATTGTCCTGATAGGGGGAGCAACTGATTGCATGACCCTGACCTGTACCGATGAAGTATGTGTTCTGAGCAGAATATCCGGATCTTTTTCGATAAAGAAGGTGTCCTGCATATCCCGCGCAGGATGTTCTTCAGGAAAGTTAAGGGCTGAAAACACATGCCAGTCGTCCTCTATTTCGGGCCCTTCCGAAATTGTAAAACCGATGCGGCTGAATATTTCAATTATCTCTTTTCTCACTACCGAAATTGGATGTCTGCTGCCAGCAGCTATATGATCTGACGGAAGCGTAAGGTCCGGTATTCCATGATCTTTGATATTTCCGGACAGAGAGGAAAAAAAATTGTCATATTTTGACTGGATGCTGATTTTTACCTCGTTCAGTAATTTTCCCGTTATCTTTTTTTCTTCAGGGGAGAGATTCCTGAACACTTTGAAAAGCTCAGCGATCTCTCCTTTTTTGCTTAAATATTTGTTTCTGAAATTTTCCAGATCAGAGATATCTTTTATCTCAAACAGATCGGCCTCCTTCTGTAAATTATTTATCAAATCCTGCATTGTAACGGTCTTTATTGTTCTACAGGTTACCTTATGACCCTGATATTCATTTTTATGTCTTCACGGGGCCGGGCGGCGCTGTTGGTTTCAACAGAAGCGATTTTATCTATTACCTCAAAACCCTCTATTACCTGTCCGAATACGGTATATGAACCATCAAGGTGGGGTGCCCCTCCAACAGTGGTATAGGACTCTCTCATTTCATCAGAAAACTTGAAATGATTACCAGAGGAATAATATTCATTTCCCAGCTCCTCAATACGTGAAGCAATTGCTGCATAATCAGGAACCTCATCACGGTCGAGGTACTCTTTTTCAAGCCGCCTGAAGTTACGGGAGGTAAATTCATGCTCCTCCATTGCCTGTATCCTTTGCTCCATTTCATCAAGCTGTTGATCTGTAAAAAGTGATCCATGGACAATATAAAACTGTGATCCGGATGATTCCCTGTCGGGATTTACATTATCACCAAGTCTTGCAGCTGCTAAAGCACCCTTACGGTGGTAAAGGTGGTCATGAATTTCTGCCGGTATTGTATATCCCGGGCCTCCTGAACCTGGTTGCGTATCCCCTGTGGCATTCCTCGACACGGGATCTCCGCCCTGGATCATGAAATTATCTATAACCCTGTGGAAAAGAAGGTCTTCGTAGAATCCGTCCTCAATGAGTTTGATGAAATTATCCCTGTGAAGGGGTGTTTCATTGAAAAGCATAATATCCATGTTGCCGTAAACAGTTTCGACACGGACTATCCTTTTATCGCCGTCATCATTTGTAGTGCCTGAACATGCGTAGCTTACGCAGATTAAAAGCAGGGGTAAATACTTTAACATAATTTTAAGATTAATATATTTCATAATCCTGATTAACTTTACAAAGTTAGATGATTTTTTTACATCATCGGACTGTTGAAACAGATATGATATTTGTAAAAAGCAAAGGCCGAAACATCAGCGGAAAATTTGCCGGTTTTTTTTCGATTGCCGGAAACACCGTATTGTTTGCATTCAAATTGTGGGCTGGTCTTGTTACCGGATCAGTAGCCCTTATAGCAGATGCATGGCACACCCTGTCTGACTCTGTATCATCGGTTATTCTTTTGATCGGAATATATGTATCATCAAAACCAGCTGATAATGAACATCCATATGGCCATGGTCGTGCTGAGGTTATAGCCTCACTGTTTATCGGACTTATACTTGTTCTTATTGCTATAAATTTTTTATACGAAAGTGTAAACAGGATAATCACCGGAGAAACTGTTATATTTGGTTATTTAGCTATTACGGTCACCGCAATTTCCCTTGTTGTAAAGGAGATTATGGCCCAGATTTCATTTTATGCCAGCAGAAATGAAGGGTCCAAGGCCCTTTTTGCCGACGGATGGCATCACAGGTCAGATGCCTTTACAAGTCTGATTATACTGGTAGGTATTCTTCTTGGTCGGTATATATGGTGGATTGACGGTGCACTTGGAGCATTTGTATCGGTTATGATACTTATACTTGCTTTCAGGATAGTAAAGGATAGTATTGATCCGCTACTCGGTGAAAAACCCGATAAGGAATTGATTGATAAGATCAATAATATTGGAAATGAGATATATTCCGGAGAGCTTTATTCGCACCATTTTAATATTCATAAATATGGCAACCATACGGAACTTACTTTTCATATAAAATTACCAGGCAATTACAAGCTTGATAATGCAAATAGAATTACCGCCCTGTTCATTAAAAGGATCAGGAGTGAATTGGATATTGTTGCTACTATCTATATAGATGCATATAAGGAGGAATTAAAACAATAACTGCCTACTGAAACCTGAATGAATTGAATCCTTTAAAACAGCTTGCCGGTCAGACTGCTGTTTACGGACTTAGCAGTGTAATTGCGAGAGTGCTTAATTTTTTGCTGGTACCGTTCTATACACGGATATTTACCGATACAGCTGAGTATGGTATCGTGAACGAGCTATATGCTTATGTAGCTTTCATTATCATTATACTGACTTACGGCATGGAGACAGCTTTCTTCAGGTACTCCGCCAGATACAGTAATCAAAGGCTTGTTTATTCAACGGCGCTTACTTCAATATCAATTACTTCATTGCTGTTTATTATTGCTGTTGTACTTTTTTATCAGGAAATTGCGCACATTATTGGGTATGGTAATAATAGTTCCTTTGTTTTGTTACTCGGACTTGTACTGGGGGCAGATGCACTTGTAGCCATTCCCTTTGCCAACCTCCGGTATAAAGAGAAATCGGTAAAGTTTGCTCTTATTAAACTTCTGAACGTTGTAGTCAATATATTATTCAATGTTCTGTTCCTGCTTGTCCTTCCCTGGATGTATAAAAACGGGCTCAGAGGTTGGCTGGTTGAAGTTTTATATGATCCCGAATTCCGGGTAGGGTATGTTTTTCTTTCCAATTTCCTGGCATCTCTGGTGACCCTGGCTATTTTCACTGGTGAGATACTTAAAATGCGATATGGTTTTTCGGCAAGTCTTTTCAGGTCAATGATTTATTATGGGATACCGTTACTTGTTGCCGGACTTGCGGGGACAGTGAATGAATTTCTGGACAGGATACTTTTGCGATACCGGTTACCAGATGATGTTAATGCACTTGAGCAGATAGGTATTTATGGGGCAAATGTAAAAATAGCCGTTCTTATGATGTTGTTTATACAAATGTTCCGTTTTGCGTTTGAGCCCTTCATATTCAGCCAGGAGAAAAATCGATCGGGACCCAAAATATATGCTGATGTTATGTATTATTTTGTAGCAGCCGGCGTTCTGGTTTTTCTGGTCATTACACTTTATATTGACATTTTCAAACACATTATTGATTCCGGATATCATGAAGGAGTCAGGGTAGTACCGGTTATTCTTGGCGGGTATCTGATGCTTGGCATATACTATAATTTGTCGGTATGGTATAAACTCAATGAAAAAACTGCTTACGGCGCTCTTTTCGCAGTATGTGGAGCAATTATTACAATTACGGTAAACTGGGTTTTTATACCTGAGTATGGATACATGGCCTCTGCATGGGGTCATTTTCTGGCCTATTTTGGCATGGTGCTTATGTCATTTACTATTGGCAGAAGTGTTTATCCTGTGCCTTACAGGTTGAAAGAGATTATTATAATGATTTTGGCAGGTTTGGCAGTATATTTAATTTCTACTGTTACCCGTGGAGAAAACGCTCTGTTCAAATATACTGTAAACACCCTAATTCTTGTTATTTTTGCAGGGTTTATTATATACAGGGAAAGGAGTTTTATCAAGGAATTGTTGGGTCTGCGGTAAATGCATCTGCTGACTATAGTAATAATTTTTATAATATGATTGTTAAAATAAGAAACACCTCCGGTAATCCGTTACCTGAATATCAAACAGTTTTATCGGCTGGAATGGATATTCGCGCTTTTCTTGATGAACCAGTAACCCTGAAGCCTATGGAAAGGAAGGTTATACCGACGGGAATTTTTATTGAGCTGCCTGAAGGTTACGAGGCTCAGATACGGCCAAGAAGCGGGCTTGCTGCGAAATACGGGGTTACAGTATTGAATACTCCGGGGACAGTCGATGCTGATTACAGGGGAGAGATAAGGGTTATACTGGTTAATTTGTCCGGCGAAGAATATGTTGTTAACAACGGAGAAAGGGTTTGCCAGATGATCATAAATAAATATACCAAAATTGACTGGGAAGAGACCGAAGGGCTTAATTCAACAGGAAGAGGTAGCGGTGGTTTCGGACATACCGGCAGATCCTGAAAGAAATATTGTTTTAGACCTTCTTTATACTACCTATGCCTTTTGGCTTAAACCAAAGAATTAACAGAAGAAAATTTTAAAATGGCAGTTAAAATCTCTTTAGCCAAATCTATATTAGTTTTAATATATCCCATTATTATTTTTTCCGGGTGCCGTAGCGTTGATATAACAAGTCGCGAGGATTTTGATAAACTAAATGAGATTAGGCAGATAGAATATGTTTATGCTCTGAATGAAGGTATAAAATATCGTATCATTGGTGATTATGAAAATGCATATTACTATCTGAAACGTAGTCTGAATATTTTTCCTTTTAGTGATGTAGCAAATTATGAGTTATCTTATGTCTATTTTGTCGCCGGTGAAAAGGAGAATGCCACGGAATATGCCGGCCGAGCGCTTGAACTCGATCCTGAAAACCGTTGGTACTATTTGCATCTCGCCGGAATATACAGGGAGTTGGATGATTTTGATAATGCAATAAATGTCTATTATAGTGCACTTGAATACTTTCCCGGGGAAATAGACCTTTTTATGACACTTGGGGCGATGCTTGGTTACACAGAACGGTATGATGAGGCCATTTTAGTATACAACCGTGCCCAGGAAATAACAGGTATTAATGAGAAGATTTCGCTTTCGCGGAAAAGTATCTACATGGAAACCGGGCAGTATGAAAAAGCTCACGAAGAGATTATCGGGCTTATTGATAAATTTCCTCTTGAGCCTGCCTATCATGGTGTACTAGCTGAGCTTTATTCTGAAATGGAAATGTTTTCGGAAGCGCTTGAAAGCTATAGGACTGTATTCAGGCTCGACCCTGAAAACGGGATGGCTCAGCTGTCTGTTGCGGAGTTTTATTTGAGGACCGGAAAGTTTGATGAAGCTGTTCATTATTTAGTGAATGCCTTCCGGAATCCCGGGATCGAATATTCAGACAAAGCACAGGTGCTAAGGGCATTAATATATGATGAAAGCATAAATAACCGGGATATTAATGACATCATGATGCTGGGCAGGTTACTTGTTGATGAATACCCCGGCTACAATACTGCAAGAATTATTCTCGCAGAGTATCATATACAGTCAGGACAATACGAGGAGTCTGTCCCTGTATTGCTGGAATTGTACGAAAATGATACCGGGAATATTATAATTGCTGAGCAACTGATCAGTGTGCTTTCATTCCTTGAAAAAAATGACAAAATAGTTGAAATAGGTCCGAAATTGGTAAATAGCTTTCCGGGTAGTGGAATTATTGTTTATTTTACCGGTAATGCATTTAACAGCAAGGAGTTGAGAGATGAAGCAATAGAATTACTTACGGAGGCTGCAGGTAATGAGAATATTGAACTGGAAATGAGATCTCACATATTCGCACTTCTCGGTGATATTTATAATAATAAGGAAGAGTTTGAATTATCAGATCAATACTTTAAGATGTCATTGGATGCTGACGGTAATAATATTGTTGCAATGAACAACCATGCCTATTATCTTGCTTTGAGAGGCGAAAAGCTTGACAGGGCTCTCGAATTAAGCAGGATTGCAGTTGATTCTGAACCTGGCAATTCAGCATTTTTGGACACTTATGCATGGGTTCTTTATAATCTTGGGGAGTACGATGAGGCTCTGAGTTATATTGAAAAGGCTTATCAGTATACCGGTTCTGAAAGATATGAGATTGTAAAGCATTACGGACAAATACTCATTCAGCTTGGAAGGAATGAGGAGGCCGAGATATACTTTATCAAAGCCAGGGATCTGGCTGATGATGAAGAGGAGATTGAAATATTGCTTGAAACTGTCAGAAAGAAATTATGATACTCCGGTACTGTTTATGGTTTGCGCTATTATGATTTGCTTTTCTGGATTGCGTTGATTGGATAAAGTAGCAGATCACAAGTTTATTGTTTTAATAAGCAAAAATGCGAAATTATTATATCCGAAGGTCCTTGTATTTTTTGCAGATTTTATTTGCAATAATTGTTTTAGCTGCCGCCTGCCGTACGTTGAGGCCAGTGGTTACGGATGCTGAGATCAGCGGAAAAGAATTATTTGAAAACATAATCAATAGTAATCCGGGGTTTGATACCTATTCTGCCGGACGGGTGAGTGTACAGGTAAAGGAAGGAGAAGATGCTGTCAATTTCAGGGCTAATGTCAGGATTAAGCGGGATTCCGCTATTCTGGCCAGCATAAGTGCATTTGCCGGAATAGAAATTGCTCGGGTCGTTTTAACAAGGGATAGTGTTAAGGTACTTGACCGGTTGAATAATTCATATTTTAAGGGGAACTATAAGCAAGCTGCAAGGCTTTATCCTTATATATTGCCATTTGAGCTTTTTGAGTTTGTTTTTACAGGGTCACCCGCTCCTTTTATTGACAAGAATTGGAGGGTTTTTAGTCCTGATATAACTTACCGGTTTCAAGATGGGAAAATTATTATATCTTCTGGAGATATACAACTTGAAAACAATATTTATCTTACAGGGAATCAGATGTTCCGGCTTACTGTCGGTAAAGATTTTCTAGCCAGCCGTGTAGAAATTTCCGGTGAAGGAGATATGTATGGAAGAATAGATTTCAGGAGTTATGGTAATTATGACAATGGATTTTTGCCTGTAGATATCGGCTTCTATTTTATATCACATAATGTTCCTTTGACTGCAGATATTACCATAGGAAGAATAGAAACCGGAAATAATGTTAGTTTTCCATTTAATGTGCCTTCCCGGTTCCGTGAAATCAAATAGTATGTTTGTGAATAAGTATTTTGTCATAGCTGTTTCATTGGTTATACTTGCTTGTGTCAACGGGCACGCGCAAAGTAAGGAGGAGTTGGAGAGAAGGCGAAAAGAGACGCAGGAGATTATTGATAATACTTCAAAGTTGCTGGAACAGACCAGTGTTACCCGGCAAAGTTCAATGGAACAACTTAACATTCTCAACAGGCGACTTCAACTAAGGCAAAGTTTAACGGCAACCCTTCAGTCGGAGATACGTTACATTGAAAACGGTATCGAGAATAAAAGGTTACGTATCTCTGAACTGGAAAATGAGTTAAAAGAGGCAAGGGCTGCCTACGCACGATTGATACAAATCGCCTATAAACATAGATTTTCGCATCAAAGAATTATGTTTATACTCGCCGCGAATGATTTTAATCAGGCCTATCGCCGATATAAATATTTACAGCAATATGCGGCTTCAAGAAGGAATCAGATTGAGCGAATATCAGTGTTGACCAATGAAATCGTGTCTGAAATTGAATTACTTGAAAGTAATCGCCAGGAGCAGGTTCTACTTTTTCGCCGACATCAGGAAGAGACCCGTAATATAGCCAGGGAGTCAGAGCAACATGATGAAATGGTCAGGAATTTGCGTAAACGTGAGAGGGAATTAAAAAGTGAACTGGAGAATCAACAGAAAATTGCTGCATCCCTTCAACAGGCTATAGAGGATTTACTCAGGGAGGAGGCCCGCAGGGCTGCTGAAGCACGAGTTTATGAATTAACCCCTGAGCAGAAAATTCTATCTGACAGATTTGAGAATAACCGGGGAGCATTGCCCTGGCCAACGGAAAGAGGTGTTGTTACTGGTTTTTTCGGTGAACATCCGCATCCTGTTTTAAGGGGCATCAGGATACAGAATGATGGAATTATTATAAGCACTGTTGAGAATGCCGATGTGAAAGCTGTTTTTGACGGCGATGTACGCCAGGTCAGAACCATCCCGGGTTTAAACAATGTTGTTCTAATCAGGCATGGCAATTTCCTTAGTGTATATGCAAATTTATCTCATGTGTTTGTTCGATCAGGTGATACTGTGAGGACAGGTCAGCTTATCGGCCGGGTTTTCACTGATGCCGATGAAGGTAATAAGAGTGTTCTTCACCTCGGGATATGGGAAGAGAACCGGAAACTTGATCCCATGCTCTGGCTCAGCCGGCAATGAAAAATAATGTTATCCGTAAATATCCGCACTTTTTTGTAACAATTAAGGCGTTCAGACAGTATATTAAAGATATTGCATTTAACAAATGCAGATGTCAATATAATTGTGGCATGTATGAATTATTGCACACTGAACCATTGCAGTTTAATTTAGTACCATATGGAGAAGAAATTAAACTTGTATTCTAAAATTGATAATCTCCGTGAAGTAGAACGAGTCATCGACGAGATCTCAGCAGAATTTGATATTGCTACGGAAATCTACGGCAATATTCTTATTGCCTGCCTCGAAGCGGTTAATAATGCAATTTCTCACGGGAATAAGCTTGATCCTACAAAAAAAGTTGATGTAACTTTCAGTATAAATAATAAACGAATGACTGTTATTACCCGGGATGAAGGCCCGGGATTTGATTTTGAGAATGTCCCTGATCCAACTTCCCCTGAGAATATTGAAAACGTTAATGGAAGAGGTATTTTTCTTATGAAGCAGTTGTCAGATGAAATTACTTTTCATGATGACGGGCGAGTCTCTGAAATGGTCTTCAATCTATAGCTAATAAATAAAATTGCCGGTTTATATTACCTCGCACGAAGCAGATTTCGAACCCCCGGGGAACAGAAGCCTCAAACAATGGATTAATTATCTGATTGTTAATGAAGGATTCGAAGAGGGTGATCTGTCAGTGGTATTCACTACAGATGAATATTTGCTTTCTCTTAATATGCAATATCTTGATAAGGATTATTATACCGATGTAATTACTTTTGACTACCGTGAAGGCAATATTATTAGCGGTGATGTTATTATCAGTATTGACAGGGTAAAGGAGAATTCAGAGATGTATGGCGAAGGTTTTTATCGTGAACTGTGCAGGATTATTGCTCATGGCATTCTGCATATAATCGGATACAATGATAATGACGATAAAAATCGCCTGATTATGCGAGAGAAAGAGACATATTATCTTGATAAGGCCTGCTTCCAGGGGCTTATATAGAGATTCTTTAATTTTAAATAATAATGATTTGTAATGTTCCATGTGGAACATTATGATAACCTCATTTGGAATTTTGATGTATATGAATTAAAAACTCCCCGGGAACATAATTAGCTGGTCTGTTGTTTTTTATAACCAGGGTCGGAGGATCAGCCCTTTTTATTATTTAGATTAAATTTTATTAATTTTGACAACTGAACAGGGTGCCTTTGGTCTATAACATTGTTACAGGGATATATGCACAGTGAATATTATGATGTAATTGTTGTTGGTGGGGGCCATGCTGGTTGTGAAGCTGCTGCCTCTGCGGCAAATATGGGAAGCAGGGTTTTACTGATTACCATGGATATGGGAAAGTTTGCACACATGAGTTGCAATCCCGCAATTGGCGGCATAGCTAAAGGGCAGATAGTTAGGGAGATAGATGCACTTGGAGGATATACCGGTATTGTAACCGACCGTACTACCATACAATTCAGGATGCTGAACAGAAGCAAGGGCCCTGCAATGTGGAGTCCCAGGGCCCAATGTGACAGGACCGGGTATTCAATTGAGTGGCGAAAAATATTGGAATCATTGCCGAATCTTGATTTATGGCAAGATTCTGTAACGGAATTACTGGTTGTCGGTAAATCGGCAAAAGGTGTCAGGACTAAATATGGAAGTTTTTTTTATAGCGACGCCGTTATTTTAACAACCGGAACATTCGGCAACGGATTAATGCACATTGGAGATGTAAAAATCGGGGGTGGGCGCGCGTCAGAACCTGCATCCGAAGGAATTACTTCTGTATTGCTTGGGCATGGCTTCAATACAGGAAGAATGAAAACCGGAACGCCTCCCAGGGTTGATGGCCGGAGTGTCGATTTTGATCAGCTTGAGAGGCAGGATGGAGATGAGAACCCTTCAAAATTTTCGTTTATTGATAGTAGTAGGCCAATTCAGAAGCAATTACCCTGCTATATTGCCTATACGAACAGTGAGGTGCATGAAAGACTTGCTGAAGGGTTTGATAAAAGCCCTCTTTTCACCGGGAGGATCAGGGGAACCGGACCACGATATTGTCCGAGTATTGAAGACAAGATTGTTACATTTTCCGGAAGGGAAAGACATCAACTTTTTCTTGAGCCTGAAGGTTACGATACCAACGAGTACTATATTAACGGTTTCTCATCTTCATTGCCTTTAGATGTTCAGTTATCAGCATTAAGGTTTGTTAAGGGACTTGAGAATGTTAAAATATACAGGCCGGGGTATGCAATCGAATATGACTATTATCCACCTGTGCAATTAAGACCCACATTGGAGACTAAGATCGTTGAGAATCTCTATTTTGCCGGCCAGATAAATGGGACAACTGGTTATGAAGAGGCTGCCGGTCAGGGAATAATTGCCGGCATAAATGCACACTTAAAGATTCAGGGAAAGAAATCGTTTATTTTGGGAAGGGATGTTGCGTATATCGGTGTTCTTATTGATGATCTTATTACAAAAGGCGTTGATGAGCCATACAGAATGTTTACCTCGAGAGCCGAATTTCGCCTGCTGCTAAGACAGGATAATGCTGACGAGAGGCTTTCTCCAATCTCATATGATATGGGGTTGGCCGGAGAGGATAGAATGATGGCGCTTCAGCGTAAAACTGGCAAAAAGGAGAAGATTAATAATTTTCTTGAATCCTTTAGCTGTCGACCTGAAGTCATTAATGAATTGCTTGAGATGAAAGGCACCAGTCCGTTGAAGCAAAAGGTAAAACTGAACAATGTTTTACTTAGGCCCCAGGTAAGCTTAAGAGAGCTCATTGATTATGTACCTGAATTTAAAGAATATATCGTTTCAAACGATTTGTACCATAGTGATATTATAGAGAGTACTGAGATTAGTATTAAATATAGGGGTTATCTTGAGAGAGAGAAGATGATCGCTGGTAAAATCAGCCGTCTTGAAAATATTAAGATAAATGATAATATTGATTATGACAGTCTGAAATCTATTTCTCATGAAGGCCGTGAAAAATTGAAAAAAGTAAAACCTGTTACTATAGGTCAGGCTTCAAGAATCAGCGGTGTGTCGCCGGCCGACATAAGCGTGCTTCTTGTTTATCTTGGGAGGTAAATGCTATTGTTTTGTTATGCAATTTTATGTTCCACGTGGAACAATCTGAAAAAAGATTAATAATTACTTCTGAATGGATAAAAAAATCGAAGGGAATATTGTAGATGTGTTGAATGAAAAGATTTATCCTGCAGAAATCATAATTGCAGGCGGGAAAATCATTGGTATTAATGGCACCTCGAAAAATTACGATCGGTATTTGATGCCTGGATTTGTAGATTCTCACATTCATATTGAAAGTTCAATGCTAACCCCCGCGCAATTCGCTTGTCTTGCTGTTAAGCACGGAACTGTAGGGGTGGTTTCTGATCCTCATGAGATAGCCAATGTTGCTGGAAAAGATGGGATAGACTTCATGATCAGGAACAGTGAAACTGTACCTTTAAAATTCTTTTTCGGCGCTCCTTCATGTGTACCTGCAACCGGGTTTGAAACTTCGGGTGCAATTCTTAATTCACAGAGTGTCTCCGATCTTCTTAAACGAAGGGATATTTGGTTTCTTTCTGAGGTTATGAATTTTCCCGGTGTTTTGAATGAAGACCCCGAAGTTTTAAGTAAAATAGGGGCCTCCCATAGTTTGAATAAACCTGTTGATGGTCATGCTCCCGGACTAAGGGGTAAACAACTGAAAAAATATATTAAGGCTGGTATCAGTACTGATCATGAATGTCTGACGTATGAAGAAGCTGTAGAGAAAATCAGGGCCGGGATGATTATACAGGTAAGGGAAGGCAGTGCTGCCAGAGGGTTTGATGTTTTTAGCAGATTGTTTGATGAATTTCCAGGATCAGTTATGATGTGTTCGGATGACATGCATCCGGATGATCTAATGGAAGGACATATAAATAAGATTGTTAGCCGGGGTGTCAAAAAGGGGATTGACCTTTTCAGGATGCTGCGGGCGGCAACAGTCAATCCGGTCTTTCATTATGGTTTACCGGTAGGATTGCTAAGGGTAGGTGACCCGGCCGATATGATAGCTATTAATAGTCTTGAGGATTTTATTGTATCTGATAGCTGGATTAATGGTGAGCTTGTGTATAGTGATGGAAGGGTTAATTTCAATGCATCTGAGATTAATATTGATTTTCCGTTTCGTAAAAGGCATATTGACATTGATGATCTGAAAGTTGTGGCCAGGGGTGGGAATATAAAAGTGATAACGGCCTTCGACGGCCAGCTGTTTACCGGGTCGTGTATTGAAAGAGCAAATTTAATTGAGGGAATAGCAGCTGCTGATCCTGAAAAAGATATATGTAAAATAGTTGTTGTTAACAGGTACAGGGATATTCCTCCGGCGGCTGCCTTCATCAGGGGATTTGGTCTGAATAGAGGAGCTATTGCAGGATCTGTTTCCCATGACAGTCATAACATTATTGCTGTTGGAGCAAGCGATGAAGAGATTGCTGCAGCCATAAACAGAATCATTGATATGCGGGGAGGTCTGGTTGCTTTAGCCGACGGACGGAGTGAAGAATTAAGTCTCGAGGTTGGTGGTTTGATGACTAATTCCTATGGTTCCGATGTATCTGAAAAATACAGGTCTGTAGAGAGGTTTGCTAAGGAAATGGGTTCAACTCTTAAATCACCTTTTATGACGTTATCATTTATGGCCCTGCTGGTTATACCAGAGCTAAAAATCAGTGACAAGGGACTTTTCGATGTGTCTGAGTTCTCTTATACTGATCTGTTTTGCGATACCTGAATGTTGAATTTTATGGACAACCCTGAAAAAAAACAGCTGATCAAGACTGCAGCCAATTTGCCTGCACTACCGGGTGTTTATCTTTTCAGAGATTCAAATGGGAAGGTTATATACGCCGGGAAGGCAAAAAATCTTAAAAAACGGGTAGGGTCTTACTTTTCCAGAAAGCAATTCGACAATAATAAGCTGCGTGTGCTTGTCAAGCAAATCCGTTCGATCGACCACATTGTGGTAGATTCAGAATCAGATGCCCTTCTTCTCGAAAATAACCTGATAAAAGAGTATAAACCAAGATATAATGTTCTTTTAAAAGATGATAAATCTTATCCATATATATGTATAAAAAACGAGTCCTTTCCGCGGGTATTTTCTACACGCAATCCTGTAAGAGACGGATCTGACTGGTTCGGGCCATATACCTCTTTACATATGGTAAGAACTGTTCTTGAAATGATCAGGCAGTTATACCCCCTCAGAACATGTAATTACAATTTGTCTGAAGTAAATATAAAATCGGGGAAATTCAGGGTTTGCCTGGAATTTCATATTGGTAACTGTTTGGGGCCTTGCGAAGGCAAACAGCAAGCAGCAGATTATGAACGGAATATTTCGCAGATAAGAGATATACTTAAAGGAAACATCAGGGGCGTAAGGGAGTTTCTTATGAAACGCATGAGATTACTTGCCGGATCCCACGCTTTTGAAGACGCGCAGCTGATCAAGGAAAAACTTGATGTTATTGAAAAGTACCAGAGCAAATCAACCGTAGTCAATCCGGCAATGCGTGATCTGGATGTCTTTTCTTTTATAGATGCTGGTAATATTGCAGTTTCAAACTTCCTCAAGGTTGTTGATGGCGCGGTTGTCCAGTCACGTACAATTGAGATCAGGAAAGTGTTTGGTGAGGATAAGGCTGATCTGCTGGCGCTGGTAATGGCTGAGATCAGGAGCGGACAATTCACTCCTGCACGTGAGGTTATAACACCATTTCCTGTGAATGCCGGATTCCCGGGTGTGAAGTTTACAATTCCCCGAAAGGGAGATAAAAAAAAACTGCTTGATCTTTCAACCAGGAATGCCGGACTTTATATCAAAGAAAAGGAGAGAAGATTGTCTGAACAGAAAAGGGAAGAGCCATCTGAAAGGATTCTGAAACAGGCAAAGGAAGATCTGGGGCTTGACCGTATGCCTGTTTATATCGAGTGTTTTGATAATTCAAACATCCAGGGCACCAGTCCGGTTTCTGCGTGTGTGGTATTCAGAAATGGCCGTCCGAGCAAGGGTGAATACCGTCACTATAATATAAATACCGTGAAGGGCCCCGACGATTATGCTTCAATGTCTGAGGTTGTCGGACGCCGTTACAGACGCCTTAAGGATGAAGATAAAGATTTTCCGGATCTTGTTGTTATCGATGGAGGGAAGGCCCAGCTTGGCGCTGCAATGGTTGCCCTGAGAAATATCGGGTTAGACGAAAAGATAAGGGTAATTGCTATTGCCAAGAGACTTGAGGAGATATTCTTTCCGGGTGATCCTGTTCCTCTTTATCTCGACAAAACCTCCTCGACACTCAGACTTATACAGCATCTTCGGAATGAGGCACACAGGTTCAGCCTTATGTTCCACCGGCAGAAACGTTCATCGGTATTTGCCAGATCAGTTCTTGAATCTGTTCCCGGACTTGGAAAGCGAACAGTAGAGAAACTATATGACCATTTCAAAAACTGGGATGCCATCGCAGCTGCTTCAGAAGTTGAGATATCGGCCGTAATCGGACAAGCAAGGGCACGTAAACTAGCTGAATATATGACAGATAGAGAAGAAGGGTGAAAGTAAAGATCCTGTGCGAGATTGTATGATACATAATATCAAGCAGATATGGAATGAATAACTGCCTCTTTCTTGCTAGTTTTTTCGTTCGGTGATGTAAATGGCAAGATCAGTCAATGACTTTTTGGCTTCATTATCAGGAAAGCTGATAAGTGATTCAATTGCCTTGACCTTGTGTTCTTCCATTATTGCCGTCGCATATTCAATGCCGTTTTTACTGATCACAAAATCTATGATTTTATCAATTTTCTGCGAATTGTTCCTGTTATTTCTGATAAGATTGATAATTTTTCTTTTTTCATTTCCCGGGGCAATGGATAAAGCGTGTATGAGGGGAAGCGTTAATTTTTTCTCTTTTATGTCATTTGCAGCAGGCTTCCCTGTGATCCCCTTCTTCTGGTAATCAAAGAGATCATCTTTTATCTGGAAGGCTATTCCCGCATGTGCAGAATATTGACGCAGCATTTCAACCTCATTGCCGGGAGCGTTGACAGAACTTGCTCCTGCAGCGGTGCATGCGATCATAAGTGTTGCGGTCTTTTTTCTTATGATCTCAAAATATTCACTTTCTGTAATATCAAGTTTCCGGGATTTTTTTATCTGGTACAATTCCCCTTCACTCATCTCCTTAACGGCTTGTGATATTATTTCAAGAACACGGTATTCCTTGTTCTCAACCGCCAGGAGCAATCCCCGTGAAAGAAGGTAATCACCCACCAAAACGGAAATCTTTGTTTTCCAGATAGCATAAAGGGAAAAGAAGCCTCTTCTTTCATAAGAATCATCTACAACATCATCGTGAATAAGTGTTGCCGTATGCAGTAACTCTATCATTGCAGCGGCTGTAAAAGTTGACTTGTTTGGCTTGCCGGTTAACTTTGCCGACAGAAGTACAAGCATCGGGCGAAGCTGCTTTCCCTTCCTCCTCAGGATATGGTTCGTGATAGGGTCAAGCAGCGGAATATCTGTTTTGACAGTTGATCTGAAGAATTTTTCGAATTCCTTCATTTCACTGCTTACCGGTGCCATTATGTTTGTTAGGCTCATGGTTATCAATTTGCTGTAAAAATAGCAATTTAAAGGATCATTGGCCCTATAGCGGGCCGGATCAATTGCAGGTCATTCTGATAATTATCATGTTTCCACATGAGACGTATTTATATATTTGCATATTACTAATTAACGGTGAATAACAGGTCCCCCTTAACCGCTGCTGTCTTTAACCGGTCTTAACTTTCACTTTAACTTTAAATGATAATGTCATGCAAATAAGCGAATTAAATGTCGAGAAGCTTGAAAAGGCTGCCAATATGCTTAAGGCTATTGCACATCCGATGAGAATTGCAATCCTGAAATACCTGGAGGACGGCAAAAGACTGACTGTCACGCAAATACACGAGCTTCTCGAGATTGAGCAATCTACAACATCACATCACCTGGGTATTCTTAAAGACAAAGGAGTGCTCTCTTCAAAACGTGAAGGCAAGAATACCTATTATTATCTGAAGCATCAGAATCTCACGCAGATAGTAGACTGTCTTAACCGTTGTTGCGACTGATGGTGCTTAAGCATTTATGAAACAATTTAACAGCCCCGTGTGAGGGTAGACCGTAAATATGTCATCTTTTTCATCAGCGGGCAGGCTGAACCTGAGCCCTGAACTATCTGGAAGCAACAACAGACCCCCCGAGTATCGAGTCGTATAACTGTTTGTTCTGCAGGATGTCCAAAGCTTTATCGATGTACGGATCACCTTTTAGGCTTGCTTCAACCCGCCCCTTCTGATAATAATACCTGCTTACAATTTCCTCTTCGAGCAATCTTTTTATTTCCTTGCGATAGAGTTTAAAATCGCGGGTTTTGTCAAGCTTGATTCTTTCTTTAAGCTCATTAAAAAGGCTTTCAGAATGTTCATAGTAGTTTTCCCGTTTTGCTGTGCTTACAAGTTGCCTGAAATTCGCTTCTGTCTGCGTCTGGTATTCGAATCGGTTCTGGTCCAGGTATTCCAAAAAATCCTGGTAATCATCATCAGAAAGAACAAAATCCCTTGCAGACGGTATTTCCGGATTTCTTGATGCGTAGAGAGTTGCATAATTAAATATGTGATTCTGTGTATAAAGATTTACAAGTATAGCAGATGGCCTCTCTTCTTCTATCAGTATGTCGGGCATTATCCCTCCACCATCATAAACAACCCGTCCGTTTTTTGTCCTGAATTCATTTATAAGTGAGTCGGGTATGGCAGCTGAAGCGCCATCGTCTGAAAAATTCATTGCCTGTATGGATCTTCCGCTGGGCGTATAGTATTTCGCTGTTGTGATCTTTAATTGAGCATCATAGCTGAGCTGACGGGTTGTCTGGATAAGTCCCTTACCGAATGTCCGCTGACCTACCACAACACCTCTGTCAAGATCCTGCATGGCGCCTGCAACGATTTCGGCAGCCGAGGCTGAACTGCGTGCTGTAAGCACGACCAGCGGGATTTCTGTATCTGCGGGGTTGTTCCGGGCCCTGTATGTTTGATCCCATTGCCTTACCTTTCCCTTTGTGCTCACTATCTCTTCTCCTTTATCCACAAAAAGATTGGAGACACTGACTGCCTCCATAAGCAATCCGCCCGGGTTGCCTCGTACGTCAAGAATGAGCGATGTGATTTCACTCTCTTTTTTTAATCTGTCCAATGCTTCTCGCACTTCCCGGTGCGCATTTTCTGTGAATCCGTTAAGCTGGATATATCCGACTCCATCAGTTACTGTCCCTGCCCATGTGACATTGTTTATCTTGATCTCCTCTCTGGTCAGTTCTTTTGTAACAAGGCTGTTCTCAGATTCTCGTTTTACGGTAATTGATATATTGCTTCCCGGCTGGCCCTTAAGCATTTCACTTACTTCATTTACAAGCCTTCCTTTTACAGATACCCCGTTAATCTCAATAATTATATCTCCTGACCTGAGACCTGATTTCTGCGCAGGAAAATTCTCGTATGGTTCGATTATCACAACATGGTCTCCCACTTGTCTGATCAGGGCGCCAACACCTCCGTACCTGCCGGTGGTCATGGTGGCAAAGTTCTCTTTTTCAGATTCAGGAATATAGGTTGTATAGGGATCCAGACCATCAAGAACTCCTGAAATACCTCTTTCAATGAGCACTTCGGGATCTGTTTCATCAACATAGAATATGCTGATTTCCCTGATCATTGAGAAAAAGATATCCATGTTCCGTGCAAGGCGGAAATCCCGCGTTGCCGATACTGTAAGCAGGCCTGCGGTTATGATCAGTATAGTTGCAAATACCGGCAATAACCTCAGGTTTTTAAATGATTTGCTAAATTTGTTCACAGTTGTGTTGTTTAGTTAACCAAATTTTAAAAAATGTAAAGTGTAAAATTAACTGTTTTTTACCAACGGTTTATATACCGGCATATTATAGGGATAGATCAAAAGCCTGCCTGGAAATAAAAGTATGAAGGGCCGTTGTAATCAATTAATTTGCCGGCACAGGGAGAACAAAGGGCCGTGTTGCAATTTTCAAAGGGTATCTGCCGTTAAAAAATAAATAAAATTATCCTATTATGGACAGATTCAAATCAGGCCGCAGGGAGTTTTGCAGAAAGATGGCATCGTTATCATGTGCCGGACTGTTGCCCATGCCTGCCATGGCAGCTTGTTTTTCAGGAAACTCCGGCAGTGATAATGAAAAATCAGGGACTGTAATGAACCCAAAAAACAATTTTGAAAACGGTGAATTTGAGCCGGGATACCTTAAACTTCACCGGACGGGTGAACTTAAAGCCAGGGCTGAAGTTATGTGGGATATGATGGCTGCCTGCCGGCTCTGTCCCCGCCAGTGCGAGAATGACAGGCTGAGGGGCCAGAAGGGCGATTATTGCAATGCAACTTCAAGGCTGGAAGTCGCATCCTTCAGTCCCCACTTTGGTGAAGAGCGCCCGCTTGTAGGCAGGAACGGTTCGGGAACGGTTTTCTTTACTCATTGCGGTCTTCTTTGTGTGTTTTGCATTAACTGGGAGATCAGCCAGGGAGGTGCAGGACATAGGGTAAGCGTAGGCAGGCTGGCGAATATGATGCTTTCGCTTCAGCGGATGGGGTGTCATAACATCAATGTTGTTACACCTACACATTACGCACCTCATATACTTCTTGCACTTGACGAAGCAGCATCAAAAGGACTTAATCTGCCTCTTGTATACAATACGCACGGGTGGGAGCGACTGGAGATACTTTATATGCTCGACGGGATTGTTGATATTTATCTTGCTGATTTTAAATACTTTGATCCTGAGATGGCAGATAAATACTCTCCCGGTGCCGAATCATACCCTGAAGTTACGAAAAAGGCATTGATCGAGATGAACAGGCAGGTTGGTGTTGCCGGGCAGACAACAAACGACGGTATCATGCAGAGAGGCCTGATGGTAAGACACCTGGTTATGCCCAATAATGTAGGTGGATCTGAGCAGGTAATGAACTGGATTGGGGAGAATCTCCCGAAAGACACCTATATCAACATAATGTCGCAGTACCGTCCAATGTACAAGGCCGGGGATTATCCCGGGATCAGCCGGAGAATAACGACAGGGGAGTACCGTAATGCTGTTAACGCCGCCAGGCGTGCGGGACTTACAAATTTAGACATTCAGGGAGCCTGACGAACTTTATCTTTTTGGTCATAAGCCCTTTGCTTTATTAATTAATTTCTTCATATTGCATACTGATTTCTCGGATAGGCTTAATGTCAGTATAGTATGATTGTAGTAAGGAAAGCGAAGGAGGGTGACAGCAGAATAATTGAATCTTTTCAGATCCTTTTGGCCAGGGAAACGGAACAACTTGAGCTTGATCCTGCAGATGTGGAGCAGGGAGTGAAAGCTGTATTCTCAGATCCCGGTAAAGGTTGTTACTATGTAGCCGAATTCGATGGAAATATAGCCGGGTCACTTCTTATCACCTATGAATGGAGTGACTGGAGGAACCGCACAATTTTATGGATACAATCCGTTTATGTGGTTCAGCAACATCGTAATAAACGCTTATTTAGTCATTTATACGAACATATTAAACAAAGGGTTGAAGATGATCCCGGACTGGGCGGGATTAGATTGTATGTAGATATTACCAACAAAAAGGCAATGCAGGTATACCGACATTTCGGGATGGACAGTGAACATTATCAGCTGTTTGAGTGGATCCCTCAGTAACCGGCAGAACCTGTTTCAATGGTGTTATTTTGAACTGCCTATGACCGTATTGTGGATAACTGCGGTAATACTTGCAAGTCTCTATCTTTTACTGATCGGGATTTTCTTTTCCGGATGGGTCCGGATGCCTGCTGTTTCTATGGGGAGCCCTGTATCCACGGGTAAAGTTTCTGTAATAATTCCTGTAAGAAATGAAGAGCTGAACATTGTTTCACTGATAAATTCCCTGAAGGATCAGGACTACCCGCAGAACCTTATGGAGATCATGATTATTGATGATCACTCAACTGATCTTACCTTTGAGATGGTTATGTCTTTTGCAAAAAAATTCAGGAACATCCGTTATCTGAGGCTTGGAGATGGTGTGGAAGGTAAAAAGAATGCACTTATCAAGGGAGTCTCAATGGCCCGTTATCCGCTTGTGCTCACTACCGACGCCGACTGCATTCCGTCACCCGGCTGGGTAAAAGCAATGGCCGGTAAACTCTGCAGCTCTGGTGCTGACCTGGTTTCCGGTCCGGTGCTGATGGATGGCCCGGATACTTTCTTTTCAATATTTCAAAGACTTGAATTTCTCAGTCTTACCGGCTCAACTGCCGGGTCGATCGCAGCTGGTAAGGGAGTTATGTGCAGTTCTGCCAACCTTGCATTTAAAAGGGATGCCTATATTGAAGTTAAGGAAGGGATTCGTAGGGATATTGCTTCAGGCGATGATGTCTTTCTGCTTATGGCCATGCAAAGTAAGGGAGATAAAAAAATCTCCTTTCTGAAAGACCGCAATGCAATCGTTCGTATTGTCACGATTGATACAATGGAGGAGTTTTTTAAGCAAAGGCGAAGGTGGACTTCGAAAAGCCGTTATTACAGGAATCCTGCATCAGTGTTTACTGCGCTGCTTGTATTCCTTGTGAATTTTTTGGCTGCGGCATGTATATTGGTTTCTCCCGTTTTCCCGCAGCTATTGCTGACGGCCTGTTTTATAATTGCAGTAAAATCTGTTATTGATTTTCCGTTTCTTCTATCAGTTTCCCGGTTTTTCGGGCAGCAGAATCTCATGAAATATTTTCCGGTAGTGCAGCTTCTCTATTTATTTTATATTAGTTTTACTGTTATCACCTCCTTTTATGCAGTATTTGACTGGAAAGGAAGGCTTGTTAAGTAACTGGAATGACAAAACAGATAATAAACCCGGAAACTCTGCTGGCATAATTCTTTAATCGTTGTAAAAAACCGATCAGTTATTTTAAATAATTTAAAACTTAGTATATGGTGCGTTCAATTCTGTTATTCATTGTTGTGACAATTTGTTGTGCCTCATACTCACAGGAGAGATATGAAGCCAACTGGGAATCGATAAACAGCCGCCCTGTCCCGGAGTGGTTCTCTGATGCCAAATTCGGTATCTTCCTTCATTGGGGTCTCTACTCAGTTCCGGCATGGGGTCCGGTTGACGGTTCTGTTTATGAAAAGTATGCTGAGTGGTACTGGCGGCGCATGATGCAGCCTGAAACCAGTGCGGGGGCCAAGTTCAGGGATTTCCACGATAGTGTTTACGGGGATAAATTCATGTACCAGGATTTTGTAAGTGGTTTCAGGGCTGAAATGTTTGATCCTGATCAGTGGGCTTCGATCTTTTCCGATGCAGGTGCAAAATACGTTGTCCTGACTTCAAAGCATCATGAGGGGTTTGCCCTGTGGCCAAGCAAACATTCCTGGAACTGGAACTCATGGGATGTTGGCCCTCATCGTGACCTGGCAGGGGATTTGAGTGAGGCTGTTAAAGGGCATGGATTACGGATGGGTTTTTACTTTTCCCTCTATGAATGGTTTAATCCGCTATATCATGAAAATGTTGAAAAATATGTCGACCAGCATATGCTTCCGCAGATGAAGGACCTCGTTACTCGTTATGAACCTGATATTTTCTGGCCCGATGGTGAATGGGACCATCCAAGTGAAACCTGGAGAAGCACTGAATTTCTGGCATGGCTTTACAACGATTCTCCTGCAAGGTCTGATGTAGTTGTAAATGACCGTTGGGGAAGTGAAACGAGAAGCAGGCATGGGGGCTTTTATACAACCGAGTATGATCTGATCCACGATCAGGTTATCAGTGGAGATGTAATCACCCATCCATGGGAGGAAACAAGGGGAATTGGAGGTTCTTTCGGTTACAACAGGAACGAATCTCTTGATGACTATGAAAGTTCGGAGTTCCTTATACATTACCTGGTCGATAAGGTTGCACGCGGAGGCAACCTCCTGCTTAACGTCGGGCCCACTGCTGACGGCAGGATACCGGTGATCCAGCAGCAAAGACTCCGGGATATTGGTGACTGGCTCAGGATTAACGGCGAGGGGATCTATGGCACCCGTACCTGGGAAGATGCCCCTGTTATTGATGCACAAACAACAAGCTATTTTACAAGAAAAGGCAGCGATCTTTTTCTTATAGTTACAAAATGGAGTGATAATGATATAATTGTGAGTGGAATTGGTGCTCCGTCAGGTGTACGCATGCTTGGTTATGAAGGGAAGATTGATTTTTCCGTCACCAGCACGGGTATAACCATAACTCCACCCTCACTCTCTCCTGGTTTAAATCCTTCACCCTACGCATGGGTATATAAAATTTCTAATGCACTAAAACTTTAAGTTATGTTGAACATTACACTATTTAAAAAGATTTTATTGGTAATCATGGTATCAGTACTCACAAGTTCCTGCGGACCCAGGGAAGAACGGGTCTTTACAGGTGCACCAGGCGAAGTTGAATTGATCACTGTTGCACCCGGACACTTCCATGCATATTTGGTTCAGAAGGATATGTACGATCAGGTGAACCCGACAGTTCATGTTTATGCTCCTGAAAGTCCGGAGGTTGTACAGCATCTGGCTATGATAGAGAACTACAACACCCGTGCAGAAAATCCCACTTCATGGGATCAGGTTGTATATACAGGAAGCGACTACCTCGAAAGGATGCTTAGGGAAAGACCGGGAAATGTAGTGGTGTTGGCCGGGAATAACCAACTAAAGACTAATTATATAATGAATTCAGTTGATGCAGGACTGAATGTATTGTCAGATAAGCCGATGGCAATCAATAAGAAGAACTTTAACCTTCTTGTTGAGGCATTCGAAACGGCCGGGAAGAATAATGTACTTCTTTATGATATAATGACAGAGAGATACGAAATTACCAGCATTCTTCAAAAGGAGATCATGCGCCTTCCCGGTGTCTTCGGATTGCTCGAAAAGGGCAGTCCGCAAAACCCAGCTGTAATCAAGGAAAGCGTACACCATTTTTTCAAATATGTTTCAGGTCAGGTCCTTCGTCGTCCGCCATGGTTTTTTGATGTCAACCAGCAGGGCGATGGTATTGTTGATGTAACAACACATCTTGTTGACCTGATCCAGTGGTCTTGTTTCCACGGGGTCATAATCGACTATGAGAATGATGTGGAAATGCTTTCGGCAAGCAGATGGCCCACAGGCCTTGAAGCTGAACAGTTTGAGAGGGTTACAGGTGTAGAGGCTTTTCCTGACTATCTTGAAGAGTACATTGACAGTGATGGAATTCTTCAGGTATACGCAAACGGCGAAATGGATTATGTTCTCAACGGGGTTCACGCCCGCGTAATTGTAAAGTGGGATTACAGCGCACCTGAGGGAGCAGGTGATACACACTATTCCCTTACCAGGGGAACCAATGCCAGTTTGATCATAAAACAGGGTGAGGAGCAGGATTACAAGCCGGTATTGTATATAAGGCCTGCCGGGCATATTGAAATGGATGATTTTGAGGAAATCCTTGCTGAAGAGTTTACTGCAGTGCAGGAGAAATATCCGGGAATTGAGCTTGAAAGGATTGATGATTCCTGGAAGGTTAATGTGCCTGATGTATATGATGTTGGGCATGAAGCCCATTTTGCCAGTGTAACCCGGAAATACCTCCGCTTTCTGGTTGACGGCAGGATGCCGGAATGGGAAGTTCCGAACATGATAGCCAAGTATTACATTACTACAAGTGCGCTTGAAATGGCAAGACAGTCTGATTGAGCACACTGGTCCGGCAAGTATGACCGGTGCATTCCGGTAAGGGCTCTTATGCAGGCCCTGTGACCGTGGGTTTACTCTCTGTCAGTTATCATGTCAGGGGCGGCACCGGAAGAGGGATGGAATTTTTTCATGCCTGGTGTAACTTTTCCCCCTGCAATGTCGTCACATAATTAAAATTTCTCCGGTAAATGGGAATAGATGCTTTCAACAGGTGTGTGGATGAGCACTCAGATGCCTTGTTCAGGTTTATCCTTAAGAACATAAGAGATGAGGAGAAGGCACGCGATATAGTGCAGGATTCCTTTGAAAAAGTGTGGCAGAAAATCGATACAATTCTGCCGGGGAAAATGAAATCATACCTTTTTTCAACAGCATATCATACTATGATAGATGCAATACGGAAAGAGAAATCCCGGGTTAATTTCGAAAATATCAGGGAGGAAATGTATTCAGATAACGGTCAGTACACCGATTTGAATGAAGTCTTGCATGAAGCTGTAACAAAACTGCCTGCAGTACAAAGGTCCGTTATAATGCTCAGGGATTATGAAGGGTATTCTTATGAAGAGATTGCCGGCATAACCGGACTCAGCGAATCACAGGTAAAGGTTTATATCTATCGCGGCAGGGTGTTTTTGAAAAAGTATATTGGCAGGATGGAGGTTCTGATTTAGTGCGCGGATCATCAATATATAATTAATATGCAGCTCAACAGAAAAAATTACGAAGCTTACCTTCTCGATATGGCAGAGGGAAAGCTTACCAGGGAAGAGGAGGAATTGCTTATGCAGTTCCTTGAGGCGAATCCCGGTCTTGAAGCTGATACCGATCTGGCCGGTATTACTCTTGAAGCTCCCTCTGTTGAATTCATCAGGAAAGAGGATCTTAAAAAGGGAGGTCTGGCTGCAAAGGTAACCCACGGGAACTTTGAGCAGTTTTGCATAGCTGCAGCAGAGGGTGATCTTGATGAAGATTCGCTTGATGCACTGAAAGGGTTCCTTGAGGGCAACCCTGAATATATTAAGGATGCAAAGTTATTCGAACTGCTAAAACTTAAACCTGATAAGTCTGTTATATTCAAGTACAAGAAGAGTATCCTCAAACATGCATTGCCGCACAAGAAAGGTGCCGGGCATATAAGAAGGCTCTTGTACCGTTCAGTTTCAATTGCTGCTACAATAGCAATCCTTATATCGGCCGGGTTTTTTGCCGGTCATCTGTTCAGGAACGATACTCCCGCATTGGCCCCGGAAAGAAGAATGGCATCGTGGCCTGCTGAAAGAGTCCGCTCTGAAGAAATAATATTTGAAAATGTAAGAATCATACCTGCAGACCATGAGATATTATTAACTCAGCAAATAGTTGAATCTGAGTTGTCAGAGGCGCCTTCAGAAGAAATTCACTTTTCACGCGAACTGTTCACCATTGCACCTCTTACCGTTCGTTCGCAGGGCCCGGTTTTGCTTAAGCACAGCCAGCCGGCAGAGAACCATCCTGATCTCGCCGGGCTGTACACTCCTTCTTTTGTTTTTGACGGCCGGGAAGCGGCAGCAACGGGTTCTTTGGTCAGCAGGCTGACAAACCTGGTTGCCCGGGTTGCCGATGATGAGGTAAAGGAGAGGCTTACATTCTGGGATGTTGCAGATGCCGGAGTGAAAGGCATAAACTCCATTACCGGGACTGAAATGCGGCTTGAAAGGGAACTTGACCCTGACGGGCAAGTTGTTTCCCTTGCATTCAACTCACGGCTAGTGGCATTCGAGCGGACAGTTTCAGTTAATCATGATTAGCTGTAACAAAAAAGGCAGTCTTTACGTCCTACGGTTACAAACAATTTCATATAAATCAATTTAATTTTATAACTATGAAAAGCAAAATAATAAATATAGTTATCTTAAGTGTAACTATAAGTACGGTATTACATGCCGGGCATATAACTGCACAAACAGGCGAGGAGATGATAAACAGGGTTGAGATGCTGGAAGAAGGAACGCTTGATACAGCCGTAATGCAGGGCGATGAGCCCGGAAGAAGGACTGCACAGGCCAGGAGATATGACACCACAACCATATCGCTGGGCAACAGGGATATAACCATAATTGAGGCAAACGGGAAAACCGACATAAGTATTTCTGACCGGGGGAGGATGGACCGTCCAGAATCATACCGTCGCAGCAGGCCGTTCAGGGGTCACTGGAGGGGTTTGGACATCGGACTGAATAACTACGTAAATTCTGATTTTTCAACTTCACTTGGCGCCGATATGGATTATATGGAGCTGGCCGCTGCCCGTTCGGTGAACCTTGGAATTAACGTGCTGCAGTACAGCCTTGCCATTTCAGATAATAATATCGGGCTGGTAACCGGGGTTGGATTTGAGTATAACAACTACCGTTTTTCCAACGATGTAAGCATAATCAAGGAAAATCGTGAAATAGTCCCGGTATGGTATGACGACCCGGGAATCAGTGTCGACAGGTCAAGGTTAAGGGCCATATATTTGAATGTTCCCCTTCTCCTGGAGTTTCAGACCAGGCATACTAGCCGTGCGCGCCGGGCTCATTTTGCCGCGGGTGTTACCGGCGGTGTTAATATCGGATCAAATACACGTGTTGTTTACAAAGATAATTCCAGCAGAAGCCGGGAGAGAGTCAGGGATGATTTCTATCTTTCGCCTTTCAGATATGGAATAACTTTACGCGCAGGTTACAGGTCGATGAATCTTTATGCAAATTATTATCCGGTTGCCCTGTTCCAGGATGGGAAAGGGCCGGAATTGTACCCGTTTGCCATAGGGTTTTCCCTGCTAAGCTTCTGAATTTCATGATACATCTTTGACCCCGGAGGCTCACGCCCCGGGGTTTTTGTTGTTATTTATTCAGAATCGGACTATTTTTGTATAAAGAAAAAAAAATTCTATGGGAGAATTGAACTCACTTACCGAACTGGAAAAGAAAAGATACAAGCTTCAGATAATGCTACCGGGTATCGGGGCAACAGGCCAGGAGAAGATCCGGAATGCCAGGGTGCTTGTCGTAGGTATCGGGGGACTTGGATCGCAGGTATTACAGTATCTGACTGCCATGGGAGTTGGCACCCTTGGGTTTCTTGATCATGATGTGATAGAGGAGGTTAACCTCAGCCACCAGGTGCTTTACGGGATGGATGATATCGGAAAGCTTAAGGCAGTTGTTACCCGAAAAAGGCTTTCTGCGATGAATCCGCTGGTCCAGTTCAACATGCTTAATGTACAGCTTAAGAATGACAATACTGGATCCATTGTGCCCGGATATGACATTGTTGTGGATGCCACAAATAAAAGGGAGGCGCACTACCTGATCAATGATGCATGTTTGAAATATGGAAAGGTTATGGTTCTGGGTTGTGTGTGCAGCAAGCTGGAAGGCAGGATTTCGGTGTTCAATTATAATGGCGGACCCTCCTTCAGGTGCATCAGCCCCAAAGGTCATTCAAAAGATCCGGACGACGATAAGAACATAACTGGAATGCCAGGCATCCTTCCCGGTGTGACCGGTGCGTATGTCGCCAACGAGGTTATCAGGGTGATAACCGGAAGTGACGATATCCTGTCAGGCAGGATATTGCTGATAGACATATTCGGGCACCAAAACCGTACAGTTCCTGTCTCCAGGAATCCGGCAAATTTTGAGAACCTGCCGGAATAATAAATAAAGTCAACAGATTATTATGAAGCTACTGCTTATAAGTAATTCAACCAATGCCGGGGAGGAATACCTGCAGTATCCCTTGGGCAATATAAGGGATTTTCTTGGCACATCACCGGTAAAGGCGCTTTTTATTCCCTGGGCCGGGGTTACGGTCACGTGGGATGAATATGAAAAGAAGGTTAAGGAACGCTTCAACCAGGCCGGCCATGACGTTGTTTCGATACATCACTTTAGCGATCCCGCCGCTGCAGTCAAAGACGCAGAAGCGATTGTTGTTGGTGGCGGTAACACCTTCAGGCTTGCAGAACAGCTGCACCGGCACGGGCTTCCTGAACTTATAAGGGAGTGTGTAATGTCAGGAACACCTTATATCGGATGGAGCGCCGGAGCCAATGTGGCGTGCCCCACCATCTGTACTACAAATGATATGCCTGTTGTCCAGCCCTCCTCTTTTGAAATGTTCAACCTGGTGAAATTCCAGATAAATCCGCACTATCTTGATGCAAATCCCGATGGTCATGCCGGAGAGACCCGTGAAATGAGAATTGCCGAGTATACCGAATTAAACCGTCAGAAATATGTTGTCGGGCTAAGGGAAGGCACTATGCTCCTGATCGAAAATGGTTCCATAAGGCTAATCGGCAGCCGAAATATGAGGGTATTCAAATATGGCAGCAACCCGGTCGAACTTGGTCCGGATGATGATGCCTCCTTCCTTCTTTGAGGTGTCAGCAACAAAATATGATCTGATATGTCAATACTTTTGGCCTGAGAATTGCGTTTATTCGTAAATCCTGGTAATACCATCTTAATGTTGCGAGTTTTCAAATATTTTCTGGCAGTACTGATTTGTGTCATTGTTGCAGTCGGAGTGGCGGGTCTGATAATTGCCCACCGGTACCAGGATGATGTAAAGCGGATGATTGTCGAGGGCATTAACCGTAATGTCAATACTGTTATAGTGGTCGGCGATCTGTCATTTTCCGTACTCAGGAGATTTCCTCATGCATCAGTGGAGTTTCGTGATATTGTGATCATGGCCCCTGATGATTTCAGAACGGGGAACAGCGAACCCGGCGAAGGAGACACCCTTTTTACTGCCCGGAATTTGCACATGCGCTTTAACATGAAAGACATCTTCAGGGGAGTCTATACCATAAACAGTATACATGCCAACGGCGGCCGGCTTATCCTGGCTGTAAATGACAATCAGAAGGAGAATTATCGTTTCTGGAAAGAGGACACTTCTTCTGCCGGGAATTTAAGTATAGACCTTCAGGATGTGCGATTCAATGATTATCGGATTAAGTTCCTTAACAACCTGAAAAATGTTGGTTTTGACCTAAGCGTTGACAGGATGTATATGAAGGGGCAGATTGGGAGTTCCCGTTACAGGTTAAGTGGCATTGCTTCAGGTAGCAGCAGGGAGATCAGATACGGGGGGATCGTCTTCACCGGAAGCCGGGAAATTGAGGCCAGAGTGGCTGTTAATGTGGCTGACAGCCTTTTTGTTATTGAAAACGGGACGATAATGCTTGAGAATATAAGCCTGACGGCATCGGGCCAGTATCAAAGCTATCCTGAAAGTATTATCGATTTGAATGTAAGGGGCTACAATATTGATCTCGCCTCGGCAGCCGGAATGCTTCCGGCAAGCTCTGCCTTTTCCTCAGGCGAATACCTTTTTTCAGGTGAGTTTGACTTTGATGCTTCCATTAACGGAGTTGTGACAAAAACGACCTCTCCCGCAGTCACGGCGGCATTCAGTTCAGAAAACGGGGGAATGCTTCACAGGAAATCCGGCATCAGTATTGACAAGGCACGGGTCAGAGGATACTACTCAAATGGTACCGGACGTAATGCGACTTCTTCATCTGTTGTTGTGAACAGTTTTTCCTCCACCCTGGGAAGAGGAACTTTACACGGCAAAGGCACCTTGTCAGATTTCTCTTCGCCAAAAGTTGATTTCAGCCTGACAGCCGATATACTTCTTGAAGAACTGGCAGGTTTTTATCAGCCGCCAAACATAAATCTCATGTCGGGCCGCATTAAAACCGGTATTTCAGGATCCGGAAACATTGGAAACAACAGTGCGTTCAATATCGGATTGTTGCGCGGGCTAAACCTGGGCGGTGATCTGGCCCTGAGCAACGGAACGATTGAATTGTCGGATGGAAAATACAGGGCCACCGGTATTGAAGGTACGTTTGGTTTCGGAAAGGTTCTAAGAACCAGTGGTCTGATGTTCAATATTGGAGAGGACCATTTTCACCTGCAGGGGGAAATAGAGAATGGCCTTGCCTGGCTGCTTGGTGAGGACCAGGTAATGAAAATTGGTGGCCATTTCAGATCACACGGCATTAACCTCGATAACTACATTATTCCTTCAGCCGGTGAAGGAACAGGTGCTGCCGAGCCGCTGCAGTTTCCGGGCAATGTTGATCTTAACCTCGATTTTATTATCGAACGGCTGGATTTCAGGAAGTTCTCCTCTGCTGATTTCAGCGGGAAACTAAGTTACCGGCCTGGTATGATGGTCCTTAATTCTATTGAATTTGAATCAATGGAAGGATCGGTTTCTGGCAATGGGGTTATTTATCAGAGGCTTAATGGCGATTTTATGGTGCAGTCGCAACTAGATCTCAAAGATGTTGATATTAACAGAATGTTTGATACTTTCGGCAATTTCGGGCAGAACTTCATTGACGGAAGCAATCTTAAGGGAAGCCTTTCAGGAAGTGTCGGACTGGTTTCTGAATGGAACAATGAGCTTCGGGTTTTCAGTGAGAAGATCATCGCCGACAGCAGGCTGGTAATAGAAAATGGCGAACTCATAGATTTTAAGCCAGTTCTCGGACTTTCGCGGTTTATAGATGTTTCCGAATTGCAACATATCCGTTTCTCAACACTGCAAAATGAGATATTTATCCGTAACCGGCTTCTGACCATCCCGCAAATGGACATCAACTCGACGGCTTTCAATATAAGCGGCGCGGGAACACACGATTTTGACGGTAATTTTGATTACCGCATGAGGGTGCTGTTATCGGATGTTCTTTACGGTAAGGCCAGGCGATCAAGGCCGGAAACTGAAAAGTACGGCATAGTGGAGGATGACGGACTTGGCAGGACAAGCTTATACCTTGCGGTTTCAGGAAATACTGATGATTACCGGGTTACGTTTGACCACCGGGCGGTGCGTGAAGTCATAAGGGATAATATTGCCGCTGAAAGAAGTAATCTAAGACAGATTCTTAATGAGGAGTTTGGATGGTTTGGCTCGGGCGGGCAGGAAAGGGTTGAGAAAGTTACACCGGAACGCAGCACCGGTTTCAGGATAATCTGGGAAGAGGAAGATGAAAGGGCACGTGACACCTCCGTAAGGGAAGCCGGTCCTGACCGGAGGCAACAGGAAAACAGGCCCCGGTTCAGGATAGAATGGGATGAGGAGGAGAAGCCCGGTAAATAATTTATTATATTTGGCAGGATGCAGATATACCTGAAAAAGCAGCAATGGAAACTGGGACTTTTTTTTCTGGCGGTCCTGATTGGGGTGACCTCGCTTCTTGTAACAGACAGCCTTGTAAAAAGCCTCGCCCGTGAGGAGAGGAAAAAGATGGAATTATGGGCTGAGGCCACAAGGGCTATAACCGATATGGAATCGGAGCTTACCGATTACTCCTTCTTGCTGAGAGTGATCCTTGACAATGAAACAGTACCTGTTATGGTTGTCGATGATGACGATAATATCCTGCAGTTCCGTAACCTCAATCCCTCGCGCACTGATAATCCGGAATATCTCCGCAGGCAGCTCGCCACCATGAAAAGCAAGAATGATCCTATAGTCATAGAGTTTGATGATGGTTTGCAGCAATTCATCTATTACAAGGATTCAAGGTTGCTGGTATGGCTGGTATGGTATCCATGGATACAGTTGCTTGTAATATTCCTCTACCTGCTGATTGCCTATTATGCTTTCAGTGTATCACGCAAGGCTGAGCAGAACCAGGTATGGCTGGGAATGTCAAAAGAGACTGCACACCAGCTCGGCACTCCCACTTCGTCGCTTATGGCCTGGCTGGAGCTGATAAGGGAGAAGGGCTATGAAGAGGGGATGCTGGGTGAGCTGGAAAAGGATATCAGCAGGCTCCGGAAGATAACTGCAAGATTTTCGAAGATCGGTTCCAGACCGGCACTTAAGGAGAAGGATATTGTCCCTATCCTTGATAACACGGTGGACTATCTTCGGGAAAGGGCGCCAAAGTCAATTTCGTTTGAGAAGGATTATGACCCTTCTGCCAGGGTTGTGCTGCCTGTTAATGAAGAACTTTTCGGATGGGTTATTGAAAATGTGTTCAAGAATGCGCTTGATGCTATAAATGGAGAAGGCAATGTGAAAATATCACTTTCCCCTGCAAACGGAAAGGTGAATATTGATATAAGCGATACGGGAAAGGGTATACCAAGGGGTAGGTTCAAAACCATTTTCAAGCCGGGTTACACCACCAGGAGGAAGGGATGGGGTCTTGGGCTCTCGTTGTCGAAGAGGATTATTGAAGAGTATCACGGAGGACGTATCTTTGTGCTCCAGTCAACCCTGAATGCCGGCACTACCATCAGGATAGTGATGTTGCATGCTGGCCAGTGACCAATGTGGTTCAATTGGCTTCGCCGGTTTCACCCGCTTCGCTGGAACATATTCCCAACCCTCCGGGTTGGTTGCAACAAATATCATTTAATGCTTCGGGGCACTGTCGCGGGGTAGTTTATTCAGATAGAGGAATGTTGAATGTCAGATCTGGCAGATAATATCAGAAGGGAGGATGTGACAATAATGTCGCCCGCAGGTTCTTTTGAATCACTGCAGGCTGCCCTGCAGGCCGGTGCAGGCGCTGTCTATTTCGGAGTTGACAGGCTGAATATGAGATCCCGGTCCAGCGGAAACTTTTCGGCAGGTGATCTGGGCACTATTGTACGGTTGTGCCGGAAAAGCGGTGTTAAATCGTGCCTGGCAATAAATACCATGCTGTATGATGATGATCATGGCATGATGCGTGAAATCGTGTCAGAGGCAAAAAAACAGGGTGTTTCTGCCCTTATTGTGTCAGATGTTGCTGCAATGGAACATGCGTTCCGTGAAGGAATGGAAATGCATCTTTCAACCCAGCTCAATATTGGCAACAGCGAGGCGGTCAGATTCTTTTCACGGTATGCATCGGTGATTGTCCTCGCAAGGGAGTTAAATCTTGAGCAGGTAAGAAAAATTTCAGATGTAATTGAACGTGATAATATTACGGGTCCCACAGGTGAAAAGGTGAAGCTCGAAATGTTCATTCACGGCGCACTCTGTATGGCTATTTCCGGCAAATGCTATCTTAGCCTTCATGAAGCCGGCCTGTCTGCAAACCGCGGATCATGCCTTCAGATCTGCAGGAGGGCCTATACGGTAAGGGAAAAGGAAAGCGGGCGCGAGCTGGAGATTGATAATGAATACATTATGTCGCCAAAAGACCTCTTGACAGTGCATTTTTTGAACAAGATTATTGCCGCCGGTGCAACGGTTCTTAAGATAGAGGGTCGTGCCCGTTCACCTGAATATGTAAAAACGGTTACCGAATGCTACTCAGAGGCGCTGGATGCCGTTTTTGACGGAACATATGATGAGGCCCGTATCGGTGAATGGAAAAAGCGCCTGGGTACCGTGTTCAACAGGGGATTCTGGGATGGCTGGTATCTGGGTCAGCCACTTGGCGAATGGAGCGATGTTTACGGTTCGAAGGCCGCCACCAGGAAAATATACGCCGGCAAGGCAACAAATTATTACGCTAAACTCGGGGTGGCGGAGTTTCTTATAGAAAACGGGCAGGTCAGAGAAGGTGATGAGATCCTGATAATCGGGCCGACCACAGGTGTGATTGAGATGAAGGTCGGTGGGATGAGAGATGATGACGGTCCTGCATCTGTGGTAGGCAAGGGCGGGAATTGTGCCTTCAGGACTCCCTCTGTTGTCAGGCGGTCTGACAAACTTTACCGCAGGATACCCCGGTGATCTTCACCGGCGACCCTTGAATATTCCGGTTGCCCGGCCCGATTGGCAACCCTGGGGCTGCCAAAAAGAGCTGGAGTAAATGTTCCGGCAGAGTTATTCGAGGTGATCGGGATGAGCTATTTCATACAGGTATTTTTTCCTGATAAACTGCATCTGCTCAATTGTAATGTCTTTTCCATAAATCCGCACCACATCGGCAATGTCTTTAAGATACAGGGCGCCCAATGCAGCGTCATAAGTATAGTTTTCAACGTTACCCCTTATGTAGAAAGTAATTTTCCTGAAAAACTCCCATTCCGGTTTTTCAGGTATTTCAAAATAGTGCATTCTGGGTTCATCCAGATCCCTGTATATATGGTCATCGACTTTCTCAAGCCGGAAAAATTTCTGCAGTCTGATCAGCGCTTCACCACTGAACTTCTTTTGTTTCATAAATTCAACGCCTTCTTCGCTGAGGGCTTCCTGCAGCTTCAGGACACATCCGAAACAATCCAGGCCCCTGGCACGAATGAATTGGTAATCATTTCCGCGAAAGCGTACTTCTCCGTAACTGATGTCACAGGTTGACGGAAAGATCTTCCTGACCTTCCTGCCCTTTCTCAACAGGTCTTCACCGTCATAACGCCGGGCAGTAACTATATAGATGCTGTTTGGTGCGGGATTTTCGGGCAGGTTGCTGCCGTGGTATCCGGGGAAAGGGTGGGCACTCTCAAGCACGAGTGTGTTGGGCAGAATGTTGTGCTCAACATTGATGAGGTCCTCTTCCTTGGTTATGCTTCCTGGGGTATTTATTGTTTTATCATCCATCAGTTCTGTAATTTAGTGGTATTTCGCCGGTAATGGTCCGGTTATTACAAAAATAGATAATTACTCACAATAAGTCAATAACAGTTACGCAGGGACAGTGGTGATAAACTGTCCTGGTTTTTATTCTGAAAAGTTTTTTATAATGATGTTTTTCAGCAGCTCAATGCGAACGGGTTTCGGCACAAAATCGTTCATTCCCACTTCAATTGCTTCGGTTTTATCGGTTTCTGAAGCATTGGCGGTCATGGCGACTACAGGCATGGTGTAACCTAGTTTACGGATCTCATACGTTGCGTCAAGGCCGTTTTTTACGGGCATGCGGATATCCATAAATACTATATCATATTCTTTTTCCCGCACTTTTTCAACGGCTTCTTTTCCGTTTGAGACGAGATCGATCTCATAACCAATACTTTTGAAAAGGGATTGCGCAACTATCTGGTTAACATGGTTATCTTCTGCAACAAGGATCCTGAGACCCGGTTTTGTTTTCTTCAGATGCTGTGTTTTGGCAGATGGTATGGCAACATGAAGGAAATTATTCTGAATGATATCGAATATTTCCGAAGCATCATATGGTTCGATAAGGTAATGATCTGCACCAAAACGCTTGGTTTTGACAAAGTTACCCGGTTTATTTACAGAGCTTGTAATTATGATCAGGTAATTTTCGTCAAGATGGTTCTCATGAAGGCTGCGGGCAATCGAGAAACCATTGCTCTTTTCAGAATCCACTATTACTATGATTGAATAGTTTATTGAAGGGTCATCATTGCTGTAGCTTTTCAGCGTATCTATGGTACTCTCGTTGAATGTTGTTGTATCACAGGCAATGCCAATTTTGCGCAGCATCTTGTTAATTTCCGGCTTTTCTTCTCCGGGATCGGCAAGGACCAGCGCTTTTATATCCTTATAGTCGGTAATATGGTCAATCAGGAGGCGTTTTCCGGATATGTCATTCGAGTATGCCTGCACGGAAAAAGTTATCCTTGTTCCCGGTCCCCCTGTTTCGGGGTTTGAATAAAGGGGGCTTTCGATCTTCATATCTCCCTTCATCAGCTTTATGAGCTGGCAGGTCTTCTTCAGACCGGGGCTTTGCAGAGAGAGGTTCTCGCAGAGGTCTCCTTCACTGTTAATAGCGTCAGCCAGTTCCTGTCCGATACCATTGCCGGTATCTTCAATGATAAAATCAAGGATTATATTTGATCCTTTCTGCTTCCTGGTTTCAACTTTCAGCCTGATCTCACCCTCGCTGGTGTATTTGAGGGAGTTGCTCAACAGGTTGGTAAGTGCCTGGCGCAGGTGAAACGGATCACTGATGATGTTCTTGGGAACATTTTCAGCAATGGTTGTTGTAAGAACCAGGTTTTTCTCCTCAGCTTTGACCGATAATGGTCTTACTGCAACATCAATCTCGGCGGGAAGGACAAACGGGATCTCCTCCACAATGGTTTTGCTGAGTTCCAGGCTTGAGTAATCAAGGATGTCATTAACAACCAAAAGTATGTCTTCGCAACAACGTTTTATCAGCGCTGTTTTTTCAAGCGTCTCATCCTCCGGTTTCATTTCAGACTCCAACGCATTGGTTATATTGAGTATACCGTTGAGCGGATTTCGGATATCGTGGCTGACCCGTTTAAGGAACTCGGTCTTCGCTTCTCCGAAAATATATTCTTTTTTTCTTGCCTGCTCAATGGGAGTGATATCGATAAATGCGTCAACCCATACCTTTTCCCCCAGAAATATTGCCGGTATTTCCTTTTTATATACGATCACCTCGTTCTCGCCGGAATCATAGTAAACGTATTCACTGGTCCTCTCTTCGTAATTCTGTTCTTTATCGCCGGGGTAATGACGGGAAAGGAAAAACATATTTGAAAAGTCCTTGCCCATGACACTTTTCGGGTCATCCAGGCTGAGAATTCCGGCCGCAGTACTGTTGATCATCTTCACCTTTCCCTCAGAGCTTTTTATTATTATACCAACCGGCAGTGATTCAAATATTTCCCTGATGGCCTTTTCAGATTCCTGCGACCGCAACCTGTCTTTTCGTTCGTTCCTTATAAACCAGGTAAAGAACAATATCACGACCATGAGAACGACGAATGTTGCAGCTGCTATTGTCAGAATGCTGTTTATGATGTAGGATAGAACAATGCTGGTGTCAAGAGAGAAGACTACCAGCATATCCTGCTGCATGGGTCTGACAGGATAGAAGGCTGAAATTACCCTGAGCCTTCTGTCTGCGTCATCAATCCTGTGTATTATGGTTGCCGGCGTGTTGGGCTCCGGCCATATTTCAGCAAAATTTTCTCTCGTAGCCATGTCGGGAAGATCGGGTCCGAAGTTGCTGAAAATGATCTCGCCATCTCTGTTGATCAGCCACTGCCAGAGGGTTTCCTCAATATGAAAATTTGCAAAAACAGATTCGATATACCGCCTTGTATCTATTCGTATTACCAGGTTTGCCGCAACCCTGTTGTCCCTGAACGCCGGTAACACGAAAACTGATTCTCCCGAGATGTCTTCCATTTTCTCCTTTTCGTAAAGCTCACGCTGCACCCGGGAAACATATATGTCGGTTACCAGGTTGTTGCTCCTGTCTCTGAAAACATTATAGGCATTGCGTTCATTATCGTATAGAGAAATACTGGTTATAAGCTGTTTGTATTTCGAAAAGAATACATCCATCTTCATTATGCTGCTTTCCATTATTTCGGGATCACGGAAAAATTCAGACATGTCTTCGGTGAAGAGGATATAGTTGAGTTCATTCATGAAATTTGAAACATGCTGCTCAATCTCCCAGCTGCATATTTCAGTTTGCCGGACCAGCATATTCTCCTGGAAACTCACCTGTTGCCTGTAAATATTGTGGTAATAGTAGATATTGGCTGCGACCAAAACCAGGAAAACGGCTGCGAGTGAAAGGTAGATCCGGTTCATATTCCAGTAATATCCGGGAAAGATAAAAAATATTAACTGAAAACAAAAAAGGGCTTACCAGGAGCACAACCGGCATAATTTTGGCGATATGCATCCAGCCTGCTCCGCAATGACCTGCTTCTGTCCCGCCTTGCTTCCGGCCAGCACTGCAATGTCCCGCGCCTGTCCTGGTCTGCGTGCGCCATGTAATTCCAACAGCCAGCACTGCAATGTCCCGCGCCTGTCCTGCACTGTCCTGCGAAGGTTTCACTATCGTCCCTGCATGCTTGCCCGGGGTAATTGAAACGCGGTGTTGTTCAATAGCTTGAGGTACGGTATTTCCCCGTGTCTTCGTAGTACAGGCTTAAATAGCTTTCATACCGGCTCATTGCCAGGCTGCCCCCGGCTGCCGCCTGCTTTACCGCACAACCGGGTTCGTTTGTATGCATGCAGTTATAATACCGGCAATTTTTTGAAAGTGAAAAAATATCGGGAAAAAAGTGAAAGATCTCGTCCCTGTCCATCTTTATTATGCCAAAACCCTTTATTCCGGGGGTATCTATGATGTACCCACCCGTTGTCAGTTCAAACATTTCTGAAAATGTTGTGGTATGCCTTCCCGTTTTGTGATATTCGGAAACCGGCCGGGTTTTAAGGTTGAGTGAAGGGTCCATTGCATTTATGATAGATGATTTGCCCACCCCCGAATTGCCTGCCACCAGGCTCATCCGGCCTTTCATTTTTGAAATGAGCTCATCAACCCCTTTCCTCTCAACTGCCGATGTCCTGACCGATTCATAGCCAATCTTACTGTATAAATCTGCCAGCTCTTCCATTTCGGCTGTCAGCTCTTCGTCGTAAAGATCGGTTTTGTTGAAAATTATTACCGCGGGAATCTCATAGGCCTCGCTCGTAGCAAGGAATCTGTCAATAAACCTGAGAGTTGTCCGGGGCCTTGTAAGCGAGATCATCAGGAATGCCTGGTCAAGGTTGGCGGCGAGCACGTGGGTCTCTTTCGACAGCTTTGATGCCTTACGTATGATGTAGTTTTTCCTGTCGAGTATTTCGGTTATGACCCCGGTGGTCTCTCTTTCAAGCCGGTAGAAAACAACGTTGTCGCCCACAGCCACCGGGTTGGTGCTGCGAATGCTGCTGGTTCGCAGCCTCCCTTTTATCCTGCAAGGCACTTTCTTTTTGTTTTCATCAAGCACCGTGTGCCAGCTTCCGGTCGTTTTTATTACAAGCCCTTTTTCCAACAGCGTCAATTTTAGGTATTCAACTTCCCCATAGTGCTTATTTTTAAATACTCCCCTCTTTTTCAAGAAAGCTGCCTATCAGTTCATCCAGGTCGGGTTTGCCTATTTCCTGCAGGTCGTAACTTACCTTCGTTGCCGGTTTGTTTATCCTGACAATCCTTCCCAGGTCAATGGGAGTTGCTATTATCACCGAATCGCAATCAGTATTGTTGATCGTTTGCTCGAGGTCCTTTATTTGTTCCTTGCCGTAACCCATGGCCGGCAGCAGGGTGCCTATATCAGGATATGTCTCAAAGGTCTCCTTCAGCCTGCCAACAAGGTAGGGCCTGGGATCAACGAGTTGACTGGCGCCGAACTTTCTTGCAGCGAATATTCCCGGCCCCACTTTCATGTTGCCGTGAGTGGTGGTTGGTCCGTCTTCGATAACCAGGACCCTTTTCCCCCTTATCACTTCAGGGTCGGCTGCCAATATGGGATATGCGGCATCAACAACAACCGCACCGGGGTTTACCTTCCTGATGTTTTCCCGAAGCAGTTGGACATTATCGGGGTTTGCACTGTCTATTTTGTTTATCACCACAATGTCGGCCTTTCTTAGATTTACCTCCCCGGGGAAATAGCTGAGCTCGTGACCTGCCCTGTGCGGATCGGTGACCGTGATCATCAGGTCTGGCCTGATAAACGGAAAGTCGTTGTTTCCTCCGTCCCACAATATTATGTCTGCCTCTTTTTCAGCCTCATCAAGAATGGCCTGATAATCGGCACCTGAATATATAACATTTCCTCCTGTCACATAATGCTCATATTCTTCCATTTCTTCAATGGTGCAATTGTTTTTTTCCAGGTCTTCGATAGACTCATAACGCTGTACTTTTTGAAGTTCAAGGTCGCCATATGGCATCGGGTGCCTTATGGCAACTACCTTAATGCCCCTGTCATTAAGGATCCTGACAATTCTTCCCGATGTTTTGCTTTTTCCGCAACCTGTTCTGACTGCACCTACTGCAATTACCGGCCTTTTGCTTTTAAGCTGCGTATGTGCAGGGCCGAGCAGAAGGAAATCAGCTCCCGCTGCATTTACAATGGCACTCACCGACATGACCTCCTGGTAGGATATATCAGAATAGGAAAAGGTGCATATATCTGCATTAAGTTCAGGTATCAGCAGGGCCAGCTCATCCTGCGGATAGATCGGGATTCCTTCAGGGTAATTTTCGCCTGCGAGCTCAGCCGGGTATTTTCTGCTTTCAATTCCTGGTATCTGTGCAGCAGTAAATGCCACGACGTTATAATTCTCATTGTTACGGTACCAGGTGTTGAAGTTATGGAAATCCCTTCCTGCGGCACCGATTATGATTACGTTTTGTTTTGGCATAAAAGACGGGTTTAAATGATTAATATTTGTAAATATAAAAAAACATATTCGCATGTTTAATTGTTTCACTCATTTATCATTATCTTTATTGGGAGAATTGTTCGACTTTTAACTCTTTATCAATCAGGCAAATTGAATTTTCTGGCTCACATATATCTTTCAGGCAGCTCTGACGAAGTCAAAATCGGGAATTTTATAGGTGATTATGTAAAAGGCCGGAATTACGAGAAATACCCCGATCTTGTCCGCAAGGGGATCCTGATGCACCGTAAGATTGACAGCTTTACAGACGCCCATCCGGTAGTAAACAGGAGCAAGAGTCACCTGAGGAAAAAGTTCAGGCGATATTCAGGAGTTATCGTCGATATTTTTTATGATCATTTCCTGGCGAGCGAGTGGCACATGTTTTCTAAACACCCTCTTCCTCAGTATGTTGTCAATATGTACGAGATACTGGTAAGCAACTATTTTATCCTTCCCAATGAGATAAAGACTTTTTTGCCGTTCTTTATAATTAACAACTGGCTGGAATCCTATACCAGCATTGAAGGTATTGAGGGTGTGCTGAGGAGGATGACCAAACGGACCTCATTGCCTAACGAGACCCCTTTTGCAATTGCTGAGCTGCGAAAAAAATATCATCTTTTCAGGGATGATTTCCTGGAATATTTTCCCCAGCTGGTTGCCTATATAGAGGAGAAACATGATATAGAGGTCAATGAATTCCATAGCCCCGGCTATGTGTGATGCTGATGACCATTATTTCATGTACTCCATCCTTCCTGCATCAAACTTAAGCAGTATAAAGAGCATCAGCGTGAATGCCCACATTGAGGATCCTCCATAGCTGATAAATGGCAGGGGAATACCAATAACAGGCACCACCCCGATAGTCATTCCTATGTTGATGACCAGGTGGGTAAAAAAGATGGCAATGACCGAGTAGCCATAGATACGTGCAAACGATGATCGCTGTCTCTCGGCAATTATCAGCAGTCTGAGAAGGAAGATCACAAAAAGCGCCAGCAAAACCACTGAACCCACGAAACCCCATTCTTCGCCAATTGTGCAGAAAATGAAATCAGTACTTTGCTCAGGCACGAAGTTGAACTTTGTCTGGGTGCCCTGCAGGAATCCCTTTCCTGTGAGTCCCCCGCTGCCAATGGCTATTTTTGACTGGTTTATGTTATAACTTTGGCCCATAGGATCATCCTCAAAGCCGAGAACTATGTTTATCCGGCTCTTCTGGTGCGGCATAAGCACATTATCAAAGACATAATCAACAGAATATGTGTATATAATGGCCGTAAACAGAAAACCAAGCACAACAGGAGCATTACTGACCCTTCCTATAAGAGTTATAATAAGCAACACAAGCGTACCCGATGCTGCAGCCACTATAAGCTGGATGTCGATCAGGGTATCAGGGCTAAAAAGCCGGTATATACCTGTTACTGCTCCCGATACCAGTGCAAATATCAGCAGGCCCCTGGCCGTTAACTTAAAATTGCGGACAATTAAAGCCAGTACGGCAAATGATGTAAGTAATAACATACCGAGCATGGCGGTTTCGGTCATCAGCAGGGCCAGGACTGACAACACACCCAGAAGGAAAAAGAACAGCAATACCCATCCGTTCAATCCCTCCCTGTAGAGCACAAGGAGGAATGAGAAAAAGACAAGTGATGAACCGACATCCGGCTGCAGCAATATAAGCATTACCGGGAGCAGTATGATAGCGGAAGATTTGAAAAGCACCTCTGCATCATGTATCTTCTGTTTGGTGTTGCTGAGATATTGCGCAATTGCCAGGGCTGTGGCCATCTTGGCAAATTCTGCAGGTTGTATTTGAATTCCCCCGAACTGGAACCAGGATTTTGATGCATTCACCTCTGTGCCGAAAAACAGCACAGCCAGGAGGAGCAGAATTGTGAAACCATAGAAGAAGTATGAGAAGAAAAGGAAGAGCTTAATATCGGTAAGCATTATTGCAAAGGCTATCACCAGGGCCGCAATGATCCAGATAAGCTGTTTGCCGTAACGCTGGGAGGTGTCGAAAATACTGCTGTGTGTTTCGTCATATACTGAGGAATATATGCTTACCCAGCCGATAAGCAGCATTACCATGAAGATAATGACAGTCAGCCAGTCAAGGTTGATCCATATGCTATTGCTCCTGCTCATCGGTAGAGGCAACTAAACGGTTAATAAAATCTGCCTCAAGCATTCTTTGCTCCAGCCATCTCCTGTTGGCAGCAATCTCACCATTAAGGTATTTCTCTATCATCAGGCTTGCAATGGGCGCAGCCATAGCCGCTCCGAAGCCAGCATTCTCAACGTAGACCGCTATGGCGATCTGCGGATTATCCCTTGGAGCGAATGCTATGAAAACAGAGTGGTCATCCCCGTGCGGGTTTTCGGCGGTTCCTGTCTTCCCGCAGATATCGAGACCGGGAACCTGTGCAATCCTTGCCGTACCTCCTTCAGGACCGTTAACCGCCCTGTACATGCCTTCAATCACAGGCTCAAAATTCACAGAATCAATAGTGGTATAAAGCTTATCGCGATATATGGGGTCGATGTATGACCCGGCGACATCTTTCAGGATATGGGGGGTTATGTAGAAACCACGGTTGGCTATGATTGCACTGATGTTAGCCATCTGTATGGGGGTGACAGAGAGTTCACCCTGCCCCAGTGCAAGCGATACCACCTGCAGGGAGCGCCACCTGTTCTCACCGTAGAACCTGTCGTAATAGGTTGCCGGAGGCACGAATCCCCTGAGTTCGTTAGGAAAGTCTGTCTCGAGCTTCTCTCCAAGTCCGAATGACCTTAAATGGTTGTGCCAGACATTGAATCCGGCAGTGACTGATCCGTATTTCGGATGGTCAAGCAGATCCCTGAAGATGTGGCAGAAGTAAGTGTTGCATGATACCTGTATTGCAGCGGCCATTGCTACCGGACTTACATGGTGCCGGCAGCGCACCGTCAGCCTGCCAACTGAATAATGTCCGGGGCAGGTATGGCTGATCACGTCGTCAATTATCCCTTCCTGGAGTGCCACAAGACCGTTCACTACCTTGAATGTTGAACCCGCAGGGTAGTGTGCCATCAGCGCCCTGTTGAACAGTGGGTTCAGCGTATCTGATGAAAGCTGCCTGAAGTTACCGGTACGTACCCTGCCAACAAGAAGTTCGGGGTTGTAGGTGGGTGTTGAAACCAGCGAAAGGATCTCACCGGTTGAAGGCTCAATTGCAACCACGCTTCCGACTTTGTTCCTCATCAGCTTTTCACCATAAGCCTGGAGCGAGGCATCAAGTGAAAGGGTCAAATCATTGCCCACTACTGCCGGCACATTAAAACGGCCTTCCTGGTATGAGCCCATTACCCGGTTGTGTACATCAACAAGGAAAACATTAACACCTTTCTGCCCCCTGAGTACCTCTTCGTATGTTTTCTCAACACCTGTGATACCGATATAATCACCCATTACGTAACCCGGGTTTTCTGCTATCATCCTTCTGTCAACTTCGCCTACATAACCGAGTACGTGGGCGGCAATATCATTGGAGTATTTCCGGAGTGTTCTGGGCTGCACATAAAACCCCGGATATTTATATAGTTTCTCCTGAAGAACGGCATATGTGCGCGCCGATATCTGCTTCAGAAAAACCGATGACCGGAACCTTGAGTATTCGCGGGCTCTGGCAATTTCGTTATCGACATACTCTTTCGAAATTTCAAGTATGGTGCAGAATTCAACAGTATCGAACGGAGCAAGCTGGGCAGGGACCACCATAAGGTCATATGCCGGCTCATTATATACCAGCAGTTCCCCGTTCCGGTCATATATAAGGCCCCGCGAAGGGTACTGGGTCACATTCCTGAGTACATTACTACTGGCACTAAGCTTATAGGAGGGATCCAGTACCTGTAATATGAAGAGCCTTACCAGAAAGAAAAGCACCGGAAGCACCATCATTGCGCCGATAATATATTTCCTGTCAGAGTAATGGTCCTTCATTGTATATCAGGAATTATAAAAGTTATAAACAGTTTTCCCCGGCAGCCTGGAGGTTACCGGCGGTAGATAAAATACTGGCTAATCACCACAAGGAACAGTGTAAATGCACTGCTTAGGATTACCCGTGTAAAAGTGTGAAAAAAATCGCTCAATCTGAAGACCTCAATATAGAACAGAAAAAAATGGTGAGAAAGTATGAGTATTGCTGCATATTGAAAGAACCACGAAAAACCGTAGTAATATATTCTTGGAAATGTGCCCGTGACATATCCGTCACGGGGTGCAAAATATCCCAGAGCCGAAGGCCTGACAAATGCCATGAATACCGTAGCAGAGGCATGCATTCCGGGCGTATTCGAGAATAGGTCAATCGATAATCCCAGCACAAATGCAAGGCTGAGGAGCAGCCACCCCGGTGTTTCAAAAGGCAGAAGGATTATAAAAAGCACATAGAAATAGGGATTCACAAATCCGCTGATCTGGATATTGTTCAGAATAAATACCTGGAACAATACAAGGACTATGATACGCAATATGTTACGCAGGATTACCTTAATCATATTCTGAAGCTTCTTCCAGTTCAAGTAATTCTTCCCTGAGCAGATCCTGAATCACATAAACATGGTTTAGTTTTCTGAAATCGGTGGACAACCTTACTGTTACAGCCCAGAAGTTTCCCCCGTAAATTTCAAAATCGGTAATGGTCCCCACCATTATCCCTTCCGGAAAGATGGCCGAAAACCCTGAGGTCACAACCGAATCGCCCCTGTTGAGAATAACATGGTGGGGGATATCTGTCAGAGTTGCCTTTTCCGGATCTGTGCCGTCCCAGAACAGAGAACCGAAGTATCCGGTATTCTTAAGTTTAGAACTGATTCTCAGATCGCTATTCAGGAGGGGTAATACCGTTGAAAAATTATCTGACACACCAGTAACGATTCCAGCCACGCCGCTTCCCGAGATAACAGCCATTTCTGGCTCGATACCGTGAAGAGCTCCCCGGTCAAGGCTTATGTAATTGTATTGCTTATTGACCGAGTTGGCAATAACATTTGCGGGTATATAGTTGTAGCGTCTTTCCCATTCTCCTGTTGGCCCGGCTTCCTCAGGCAGTGGTGTTGCAATACGGTATGAAGAAAGCAGTTCGTTTCTCAGCATGCGGTTCTCCTCGTGGAGAGCCTGGTTAGCCTCCTGAAGGCTTAAGTATTGGGTAAGTGTGTGGATCCTCGTATTGATAAAACCGCTTATGTTTCTTGAAACATTGAATGCAACAGTGTTCTGATAATTGTTATTCTGAAAAACCAGCACAAGCGCTGTTGCTTCAAGAAGAATGAACAGCAGGGCGAAATGGTTGTTCAGTATGAATCTTATCAGATTGCGCATTTGCCGGTTCCCTCATTTTTATCTCATAAGGAATGAAAACTTATCAACGTTTTTCAGTGCAATTGCCGTTCCTCTTGCAACAGCATGAAGAGGGTCCTCTGCCACGTGGAACGGTATATTGATCTTGTCGGTCAGACGCTTTGACAGTCCTCTCAGGAGTGCCCCTCCGCCTGCCATATTGATACCCCGGTTTACGATATCGGCATAAAGCTCAGGCGGTGTCTGTTCCAGAACGCTCAGCACGGCCGACTCGACCTTGGAAATAGATTTATCAAGGCAGTGGGCAATTTCCTGGTAGGAGACCGGTATTTCTACCGGCATGGCAGTCATCAGGTTCGGTCCTCTGACAATATAGTCAGGAGGCGGATTATCGAGGTCGGGCAGGGCCGAGCCCACATTTATCTTTATATCTTCGGCTGTACGTTCGCCAATTTTTATATTGTGCTGGTGCCTCATGTAGGCCTGTATGTCGCTCGTAAAGCTGTCGCCTGCAACCCTGATGGACTTATTGCAGACAATTCCCCCCAGTGCGATAACCGCGATCTCTGTGGTGCCTCCGCCAATATCCACTATCATGCTCCCGTCGGGGGCCTCGACGTCTATTCCGATGCCTATGGAGGCTGCCATGGGCTCAAAGATCAGGAACACGTCTCTTCCGCCGGCATGTTCGGATGAGTCCCTCACAGCGCGGACCTCCACCTCTGTACTGCCCGAAGGGATGCATACCACCATTTTAAGAGACGGGCTGAACAGCCTGGGCTTGTTGTTGATTATCTTGATCATCCCCCTGATCATCTGCTCTGCTGCGTTGAAGTCGGCTATTACCCCATCACGCAAAGGTCTTACCGTTTTGATGTTTTCATGCGTCTTCCCGTGCATCTGCCTGGCTTTCTCGCCAATGGCAATCAGCTTTCCGGTTTTCTGGTCAATTGCAACAATTGAGGGTTCGTCTACAACAATTTTATCATTGTGGATGATAATGGTATTCGCAGTACCGAGATCAATAGCAAGTTCCTGCGTCAAAAAAGAAAATAGGCCCATATTATATAGTGGTTAAAGAGTTGGTAAATAATCTATTCAAGGCAGTATGTTTAACCTGCCTAATGCCTGAAGTGCCTTACACCTGTAAAGACCATCTTCATATTGTGCTGATTGCAAAAATCAATCGAGTCCTTGTCCCTTACCGATCCACCCGGCTGTATTACTGCAGTTATACCTGCTTCACCGGCAATTTCAACGGAATCGGCGAACGGGAAAAACGCATCAGATGCCATTACGGCGCCATTCAGGTCGAAACCTCCGGTCCTGGCTTTTTCAATTGCATGCTTCAGGGCGTCAACCCTGGAAGTCTGGCCCGCTCCGCTTCCTATGAGCTGACTGTTCTTTGCCAGTACAATTGCATTTGACTTTGTATGCTTTACTATCTTGTTGGCAAACAGAAGATCGGATGTTTCCCTTTCGCCGGGCGGATTTTGTGTAACCACTTTTAGCCCTGATGCAGACTCCGTGCGTGTGTCACTGTCCTGCACCAGGACACCCCCGGTAACGGTTCTGATGACCTTATCAGGCAGCGTGACATTTTCAGCTATAAGAATTATCCTGTTTTTCTTTCCTTTCAGTATCTCCAGCGCTTCATCACTGTAACCGGGTGCAATGATCACTTCAAAGAAAAGGTTGTCCATCTCGGCCGCCGTGGCGTTGTCTATTTCCCGGTTGGTGACCAGCACGCCGCCGAATGCAGATACGGGATCTCCGGCAAGAGCCGCTTTATAGGCACTGCACAGATCATCTGCTGAAGCAAGTCCGCAAGCATTATTATGCTTCAGTATTGCAAATGTTGTTTCGTCGAACTCGGCGATCAGCTGACAGGCGGCATCTATATCAAGCAGGTTATTGTATGATATCTCTTTGCCGTGAAGCTGTTTGAAGGGGAACCCTTCATCTTCATAATAAACGGCACTCTGGTGGGGGTTTTCACCGTACCTCAGCTTACGGCCGTTTCGGAAGTTAACGGAGAAACTGTCGCTTTCGGTCCCGGTAAACCAGTTATAAATAGCGGTATCGTAACGTGATGAAATCCTGAATGCCTCGCCGGCCATTTCTTTTCTCTCTTCGAGGGTTGTTGACCCCTCCTTCTTTTCAAGAATTTCCAGGAGTGCCGGGTAATGATCCCTCGATGGAATTATCAGGACGTCCCTGAAGTTCTTGGCAGCCGCTCTTATCAGTGAAATACCGCCGATGTCGATCTTTTCGATAACCTCTGTTTCAGATCTCCCTTCAGCCACTGTTGCTTCAAATGGGTACAGGTCTGTTATGACCAGGTCAACCCTGGGAATACCGTATTTTTCAAGTTCAATATTGTCAGAATCCACATCACTTCTTGCCAGTATGCCTCCGAAAATCTTTGGGTGCAGGGTCTTGACCCTCCCTCCAAGGATTGAGGGGTAACCGGTAAGGCTTTCAACACGGATGACGGGAATATTGTACTTTTCAATAAAATCGGCCGTTCCTCCGGTTGAATATATCCGGATATCAAGTTTCTTAAGTGCCTCTGCTATCTTTTCAAGGGATCCCTTGTGCCAGACTGAGATAAATGCCGAGGAGAATTTTCTTAAAGTGCTCATTAACAGGAAATTATTTTCTACCTGCAAAGTTATATAAAAAGTTAAATATATTGCACGTGCATTAAAAAATTCATGTATTTTTACTTGCCGGAAACTATTTTAGCCCTGATGTTTTTCATGATTATTGCATAACTACATAACAGAATGATTTTAATAAAGTTACTAAAGGAGAGTCTGATATTTGCCTTTAGCAATGTGATGGTGAACAAGCTTCGCACCCTGCTTTCACTTCTGGGAATAACCATTGGAATATTCGCCATTATATCGGTATTTACGATTGTAGACTCGCTGGAAAGAAATATAAGGGAGAATATTGCACAGCTTGGTGACAATGTTATTTATGTTCAGAAATGGCCATGGGCCTTTGATGCCGATTATGCATGGTGGGTCTATATGAGGCGGCCTGTTCCCGACTTACGTGATTATGAGGAGATACGGCGAAGGTCGCAGAATGCTGAGGCGGTTGTTTTCTCGGTTTCCACCGGCGGGATGGTAAGGTATAATGGGACCTACCTTGAAAATACCGGGATATGGGCAAATTCTCACGAATTTGAGACTATACGGCATTTTGAGCTTGAGCGCGGAAGGTACTTTACCCCGTTTGAATCTGCCACCGGCCGCAACCTTGCCATTATCGGCCATGAGATCTCGCAGCGGCTGTTCGGTGGTATGGATCCCCTGGGCCGTGAAATCCAGATCTCGGGGAGAAGGGTAACCGTGATAGGTGTTGCTACCCGTGAGGGAATGGATATGGTTGGGGGCGGGAGTCTTGATGAGATGGTGCTAATTCCGCTCAATTTTGCCAGGACAATGTATAATATCAGGTCAGACCGGCTAAACCCGATGATCATGGTAAAAGCACTCCCCGGTGTGTCGAACCAGGAGCTGATAGATGAACTGCGACAGGTATTGAGATCGGCAAGAAGGCTTTCGCCGGCGGCAGACGACAATTTTGCCCTGAACCAGGTTAGCGCTATAAGCCAGGGACTTGATCAGATTTTTGTGATGATCAACCTCGTGGGATGGATTATCGGGGGGTTTTCAATACTTGTCGGCGGGTTCGGCATTGCCAATATTATGTTTGTTTCAGTTAAAGAGAGGACAAACATAATCGGAATACAGAAATCCCTTGGGGCCAAGAATTATTTTATTTTGCTGCAATTCCTTTACGAATCGTTACTGCTGGCGCTTGCCGGAGGAATCATCGGGTTGCTGCTCATCTTCGGGGGAACGGTCCTTATTAGCAGCACCTCCGATTTTAACATAACACTTACCGGGGGTAATATCGGGCTGGGATTGTTCGTTTCGGCAGTTATAGGGATAATTGCAGGCTATGCCCCGGCATATGCAGCATCCCGCCTCAATCCGGTTGAAGCGATTAACCATACCTTCTGATCTGCCGGGGCGTGACTTTCTTCGATAAGCTGCCTGGCTGTCACTTCCCTTGCGCCTTTTTTGTTTCTATAAGGTTTGTAAGCTCGGTAAAGCCGGCTGGCGAAAGCTGCTCCGGCCGCCTGGATAGCAATTCGGTTTCCTGAAGTTCCGGAAGGAGGGGGGCCAGTGAGTTCCTGAGCATCTTCCTTCTCTGGTTGAATGCCGTTTTCACCACTCTGAAAAAAAGATCTTCATTGCAATCCGGTATGGCAAACCTCACTAATTTGGTTTCCTGTAATTCATTCCCGGGTTCATCCTTTTTAATTCTCCGGGTCAGCCTCAGAACCGCCGAAGTCACCTTTGGAGGCGGCACAAAAACCTGCGGCGGAACTGTAAAAAGCATTTCTGTGTGGTAATACGCCTGCAGCAGTACGCTCAGAATGCCGTATGTCTTTGACCCCGGCGGTGAAACGATCCTTGTTGCCACCTCTTTCTGCACCATGCATACCACCTCTTTTACAATATGGCGGTTATCAAGTATCCTGAAGAATATCTGGCTTGAAATGTTATACGGGAAGTTTCCGATGATTGCCACCGGCTCCGTATAATTCCGCGAAAGCGGGTATTTAAGGAAATCTTCCTCTTCAATGATCGCATCAGATCCGGGGAAACGGACCTTCAGGTAACTGACGGAATCGGGATCAACCTCGACAAGCCTCAGGTTTATGTTGCTGTTATCAAGCAGGTAGGATGTCAGAATACCGGTGCCGGGTCCTATTTCAATCACATCCCTGTACCCATTCATTGTGAGGGCTCGGGTAATTTTTGCCGCTATGTTTTTGTCGGCCAGAAAGTGTTGTCCGAGTCTTTTTTTCGGGTTAACAGGGTACATGAGGATGAAGGTCAGGCCACCTTGAGCTTCTTGAAGTTGATCTTTTCAATTTTTTCGCGGGCAAACTTGATATCAATATGGAGCTTTCCATTCTTGCCCGAAGGCATCTCGAACATCGGATCGATCATTATGGCTTCGCATATTGAACGCAGTCCGCGCGCACCAAGCTTGAACTCGATAGCCTTGTCGACAATGTACTCAAGCACCTCCTCATTTATCTCCAGGTCTATGCCGTCCATTTTGAATAGCTTGACATACTGCTTTATCATCGAATTTTTCGGCTCGGTCAGAATGGAGCGGAGTGTAGCCCTGTCAAGGGGCTTGAGATAAGTCAGAACAGGAAGCCTGCCGATGATCTCGGGTATCAGCCCGTATGACTTCAGATCCTGTGGGGCAATGTACTGCAGGAGGTTTTCCCTGTCAACCTGCTCAGCCTTTGCTGCTGCCGTGTATCCCACCACCTTGGTGTTCAGCCTCTGGGCGATCTTTTTTTCAATGCCGTCGAAGGCTCCGCCGCAGATGAACAGTATATTTTTGGTGTTGACCGGGATCATTTTCTGGTCGGGGTGCTTGCGGCCACCCTGTGGCGGTACATTAACCACCGATCCCTCAAGCAGCTTGAGCAGGCCCTGCTGTACCCCCTCGCCGCTCACATCGCGGGTTATCGAGGGATTGTCGCTTTTACGTGCAATTTTATCAATCTCATCAATGAAAACAATACCCCTTTCGGCCGATTCTACATTGTAATCGGAAACCTGCAGCAGCCTCGTAAGTATGCTTTCAATATCCTCGCCCACGTATCCCGCTTCGGTCAGTACCGTGGCGTCTACAATTGTAAATGGTATGTGCAGCATGCGTGCGATGGTGCGTGCAAGCAGCGTTTTGCCAGTGCCTGTCTCTCCCACCAGGATGATGTTCGATTTTTCGATCTCCACATCCTGATCATCGCGATGATTGCCCTGCATAAGCCTCTTGTAATGGTTATACACGGCCACCGAAAGGAATTTTTTGGCCTCATCCTGTCCGATCACGTACTGGTCGAGGAAGGCCTTTATTTCGATCGGCTTCAGAAGCTTGATGTGCTGAAGGTCGAGTTCGGCCTTTGATTTCACCTCCTCCTTCACTATGCCGTAGGCCTGTTCGGCGCATGAATCGCATATGTGCCCGGATACACCGGCAATCAGCAGGTTGGTCTCCTTTTTGGTCCTGCCGCAGAAAGAGCACCTTTCCGATTTTTTATCGTTCGAATAAGCCATGTTGAAGATGTTTTATCAATCACCCGCCTGTTGGAGCATCACCTTGCGGGGGATGTAAAACTAATTCATTTTCATTGAATATGAAAATTTTTTTAGATCCCTTTTCGGGGAAGCCGGTATTGCCCGACATCCAGTCGGGGCACAACCTGCAATGGTGTTGATGATGAAGTTGACCTTTTCGGGGAATAAAAAACCCGCGGTGACGGCCGCGGGTTTAAGTCTGAAATCTCTGACAGATTCAGAAAAACAGTTAGTCATTAACGTACTGGCTCACATTTCTGAACGTCGAGGTGGATGACGTAGAATGCGTATTCTCCGACGTTAATATTGTCAAGATCGGTGCCTTTGTAAGTGCCTTCTCCTGTAAACAGACCAGCAGCAGGCCTTGAACCCGGGATCTCATCGTATCCCTTTATCTTAACAGTTTCATTGCCATCCTTAAGCTCCCAGCCGTTTGTCAATACAATGGTAACCGTTCCATCTACAACTTCAACAGTACCTACATCAATAGTCTGGCCGGCCCAGATAGTTTGTACACCACCAACATAAGCATCGTAGTAATACCACCATGCAGCACCCTCACCTGCTGTGTCGCCGCCAAAAGCAGTTTCTGTCTGGCAATCATTATCACCATTACCATTATCGTCACAGCAAATCACATAGTAATCCCAGAAATACCATCTTGGTGAATCGCCGGGATATTCTCCGCCGAATGCTGTGTCATCGTTACCGGTTCTCTCACCATCTTCGAGGTAATATATTTCGGCGTGGGCTACAAAATAAAATTTTGTTTCATCGCATTCCCACACAAAATCTTCCAAGGGAACAACAAATGTAAACTCTGTTGCACCCGTGTCGTCTGTCTTGTAAGGGAAGTGTCCTGAAATTGGCACACCGGTAGGAGTTGTTGGCAGTGTTGAAACATCCGTTCCAACCCAAAGGTGCAGTTCGCCGAATTCTGCATCTACCAGATCCAGATTATATTCGAAATAAAGGTTTACACCGTCATCAGTAATGTTTACAGTACCGGCATCAATATGCTGGCCTGCCCACAAAGTAACCTCCTTTTCGCCGCAAACATAGTTATCATAACCATTTACTTCAAATACCACAGATTCGCTTATGGGTGCTCTTCCGCCTCCCCTGCTCATATCATCCTTCTCACATGAAACCATGAAAAAGGAGAAAGCCATGAATATTAGAGCAAAGCTGCTCAGATTGATCATTTTTGTTTTCATTTTAATAGATGTATTAAATTAGACTAATTATTAATTACAGCACAAAAGTAATCAAGGACATGATACAGTCATTTTTTTTTGACAACGGTCGATTTTTTGGTGACAAATGGTAGTAAAAATTGTGACAAAAGGAAAAACAGCTAAATATCACTAATACAGAATGATATGCTGCATTACTTGAAGTAATTAAGAAGCTTGACAGAAGACGGTTTTATGGTGACAGACAACCGCCTGTAGTTGATAAAAACATACAGGGACCTGACGAGGTCCCTGCAAACACTAAAAATTCACGGGTATGGTGTTCGAACTGCCGGGGCTGGCTATTTCGACTTCTTGCTGTTCCTGACCAGTACCTCGTCAATCATGCCGTACTTCTTAGCCTCCTCGGAGGTCATCCAGAAGTCCCGGTCGGAGTCTTTCTCAACCTGGTTGAAGGGTTTCCCGGTGTGGTGTGCAATGATGTCGTAAAGCTCCTTCTTGAGCTTCTGGATCTCGCGCACCGTTATCTCGATATCCGACACGGGCCCCTGGGCTCCGCCCATCGGCTGGTGTATCATCATTCTCGAATGCTTAAGCCCCGAACGCTTGCCTTTGGTGCCGGCAGCCAGCAGTATGGCGGCCATCGATGCTGCCATCCCTGTGCAGATGGTTGACACGTCTGAGCCAATGTACTGCATGGTGTCATAGATTCCCAGTCCGGCATGCACCGAGCCTCCGGGACTGTTAATATATATTTGTATGTCTTTTGAGGGATCCGACGACTCCAGGTACAGAAGCTGGGCCTGGACAATGTTGGCAACGTAATCGTCTATAGGTAGTCCCAGAAAAATTATCCTGTCCATCATAAGGCGGGAGAATACATCCATCGTGGCAATGTTAAGCTGCCTCTCCTCGATAATGGTAGGCGATATGTATGCGTTCAGCAGCGACTGGTAGCTGTCGATCCTCGACCCGCTGATCCCGAGATGGCCGGTGGCATATTTGCGGAAATCTTTCTCTTTGCTCATTTTATACAGTTTATTGGTTACGCATGTAAAAGTAAGAAATTGAAGATTGCCGGGTATTATTTTTTATCAAATAGCTTTGAAAAATCCTCGTCCTTAACCTTTTTTTCCTCAAGTTTGACCGTCTCCTTCACAAGCTGGGTGATCTTCTCCTGGAATCTCTGCTCATAAAGCCTTCTTCTTTCCTGGTCCTTTTTCAGCATCTCGGCGGCATAGTTGTTGAGGTGCTCCTCAGGAACATTGGCCATGCCGTACTGTCTGAACTGCATAAGTACCTGCTGTCGGGCAAGCTGCTCTATCTCTTCCGGCTCAACCTTAAGTTCGTATTTTTTAATCAGTGCATCCTGGATAAGCTGCCACTTGAGGTCATCCCTGACCTTTTCGAAGTCCTTGTCAATATCCTCTTCACTAAGTTTCCCCTCATTCGATTCCAGCAGCCAGCGTCTGATAAATTCTTCAGGGAGTTCCGCCTTGAACTTCGACACAAGTTTTTCCCTGGCGTCGAGGAACAGCTTGAAGTCGCTGTTCTGGGCATACGCTTTTTCGATCTCCTCTTTCAGCCGGTTCCTGAACTCCTCTTCGGAGGTTACCTCGCCTTCGCCAAATGCCTTGTCAAAGAAATCCTGGTTGATCTCCGCCTTTTTCCATCTGCTGATCTCTTCTATTGTAAGCTGGAAAAGCATCGATTCACTTTCAACCTGCTCCTTGCTTATGTTAAGCATCCGGGTAAGTTCTGCCTCACTGGGGTAGGCTTTTTTAAGATCTATCTGCAGTACATCTCCCACTTTCGCCCCGGTAAGCTGCTTCTTCACCTCCTCGTCTTTTACAACCTTCATTGACAGCGAGGCATTTTCGACCGTGATGCCGCCTTCAATCACCTCACCCTCCGGGGTAAGCTGGCTAAGTCTGCCCTTGACAACATCCTCTTCCTGAACCTCTTCTCCCTCTGTCATTTCACCATACTGGCTGGTATAGCTGTCGGCATGCTTGTCAATCAATTTTTTATTGGCGTCTATTACATAATAGGGGAGCTTGTCTTTACTGGTAATATCTGCTTCAACCTCAGGTGCAATTCCGATATCAAAAACAAACTCGAAGCTTTCCTGGGTATCGAAGTCGATCTCCTTCTGCTCCTCCTTGCTGGTCAGGGGCTCGCCGAGGATATTAAGTTTTTCGTTGTCAATGAATTTGGTGAGGTTTTCTGAAACAAGCCTGTTGATCTCCTCCAGGAGGATTGGTTTGTAATACATTCGCTTTATCATGCCTATGGGGACCATCCCGGGCCTGAATCCCGGCATGTTAGCCTTGCGCTTGTAGTCCTTCAGCTTATCGTTTACCTCTTTTTCATAATCCTGCTTGTCAACCACGATCCTGATAACCGCGTTAAGATCATCCTTGTTTTCTTTAGTAACCTGCATAGAAGATTAAATTTTTAATTTTTATTGCTTTAGGCGGGGTCAGTTACCAGCTGATGCCGGTACACCCCGGTCAAAAAACCGCCTAAACTCCGTTCCTGATACCGGTTGTTTGGCGGCTATGATTTGTGCGGATGGAGGGACTCGAACCCCCACGCCTCTCGGCACCAGATCCTAAGTCTGGCGCGGCTACCAATTACGCCACATCCGCAAAATAAGGCGCAAAGATACTCAAAAAAAACAATAAACCTTAGCCGGTCCTGAAAAATTCATTATTTGATGGTGGAAGGTCAGCGTAAAAGAGAAAAGTTCTGGCCAAGATACAGCTTTCTCACCTGTTCGTCGGCTGCCAGATCTTCTGCGCTGCCCGCTTTGAGTATTCTGCCCTCAAACAGAAGGTATGCCCTGTCTGTAATAGAAAGGGTTTCGTGTACATTATGGTCGGTAATGAGAATTCCTATGTTTTTCTCCCTGAGCGTTTGCACTATTTGCTGGATATCCTCAACAGCAATCGGGTCGACCCCGGCAAACGGCTCGTCAAGCAGTATGAAGCTGGGGTTAAGGGCCAGAGACCTGGCTATTTCAGTTCTGCGCCTTTCTCCGCCCGAGAGCTGAATGCCCAGGCTTTTCCTGATATGCTGCAGCCCGAACTCCTCAAGGAGTGTTTCAACCCGCTCCCTGCGATCAGCCTTTGGTATTTTAGACATCTCCAGCACGGCGTTCAGGTTATCTTCGACCGACAGCTTCCTGAATACCGAAGCTTCCTGGGCGAGATACCCTATCCCCCTCTGGGCCCGCCGGTATACCGGTTCATCTGTAATCTCCTCATCATTGAGGAATATCTTCCCTTCATTCGGCACTATCAATCCCACTATCATATAGAACGAAGTTGTCTTCCCTGCTCCGTTAGGTCCCAGGAGACCGACAATTTCTCCCTGTCCGACCTCGATAGATACATGATCGACCACAGTTCTTTTCCGGTATCTCTTCACCAGATCCTTTGTTGTCAGGATCATATTGTTGTCTGTCTTCTCCACGCTCAGTTTTCCGGTTGATTATCTTAGTTATTCGCGAACACAATTTCCGGAATTACTTCCGGCCGGTATCATTATTTTGCGCCCCGGGCAGCGAGTTGCTCCTTTTTAACTATACTTTTTGAAAGTCTTATGCCCACTTCGTACAGGACCATTAGCGGAACCACCACGAGTATCTGGCTGAAAACATCAGGCGGGGTAATGATTGCCGACAGCATCAGCAGTACCACGAGGGCATGTCTTCTGTATTTCTTCAGGAACTCGGGCGACACCAGTCCGATCTTGGTCAGGAAATAGATCAGCACCGGCAGTTCGAAGATCAGTCCCACAGCAAGCGCAATGGCGGTGACTGTTGATATGTATGAGATAAGGTTTATCTGGTTGGTTACCTCGGCACTGACCTGGTAAGTGCCGAGAAAATGCACCGACAGGGGGATAATGACATAATATGCAAAAAGTACCCCCAGAATAAAAAGAATTGATATATAAAACACACCGCCCCTTGCATACATTTTTTCTTTATCGTAAAGGGCCGGGCCGATAAATCTCCACATTTCAAAAACCAGGTAGGGAAAAGCCAGTATAAGTCCGAGTATCATCGAAACCATTATATGGGTCGTGAACTGGCCCGCCATGTTGATATTGATCAGCTGGAAAGGCTCGGAGTTTATGCATAATGCTTTGATCCCTATCCAGGTACCAAATGAGCACAGGCTCCGGTTTGTAAAGAACTCAGGGGTTTTCGGCGCTATGATAACGTTTGTGAATATGAAATCCTTGAATATAAATGCAACTATCGCGAAAACGATAATCGACATGATAGATCTGACCAGATGCCACCTTAAGTCTTCAAGGTGGTCAAGGAACGACATTTCGTTATCAACCTTTTTTACCATACTGCAAATAAAGTATTTTTGACGAGATATCTACAATTGAACGTGATATCGAAACATTTATTCTGACACCCTTATATAATAGCTTTTTACCCAATGATCCTCCGGGATGGAACTTTACATAGTCCTTTTGGTAAATGCCCGGCGGTGCAAAATTAATATGAATTTTTGAAGGAGGACTATGTTTTATAAGCACAATTCTCGATTATCTAATGTTAAATTAATTTAAAAAGTTAAGCTTTTGTGAAATAAAGTTTGTAAATTAGTAATGTAAAGTTATTTCATTTTTTATTAAAAGATCTTTGTTATTACTGAATAATTCACGCAATTAAGGACCAAAACAATACTTTGCTGAAGATTTTAGTGAACAGAAACATAACATTTGTCACTTTATATAGTTCATTAATGTAATATATTTGTATAATATCATGTGTTTGCATGATTTTTGATGGGATGTCAGGATTTTTATTAAGACTAATTGATGGAAATGGGAATTTATTCCGGCATATCACTGCTTGAAAGCCTGAAGGCGAATTTTGGTTTTACCAGCTTCAAAGGCAATCAGGAGGATATTATCCGGAACGTGATGGATGGTAATGATACTTTCGTGCTCATGCCGACAGGTGGAGGCAAGTCTCTTTGCTACCAGCTGCCGTCTATGCTGCTTGACGGGACTGCAATTATTATTTCTCCGCTTATAGCCCTGATGAAGAACCAGGTTGATGCTATCAGGGCTTTCAGCGCCGACGACGGTGTGGCGCATTTTATGAACTCATCGCTTACCAAGGCAGCCATTCAGAAAGTGAAGGAGGATCTCCTTTCGGGGAAGACCAAGATGCTGTATGTGGCTCCCGAGTCACTTACCAAGGCTGAAAATGTGCAGTTCCTGAGACAGGTTCGTGTCTCTTTCTATGCCATAGACGAGGCGCATTGTATTTCGGAGTGGGGGCATGATTTCCGGCCTGAATACCGGCGTATCAGGGCAATAATTAACGAGGTTGGTGTTGCCCCTATAATTGCACTTACTGCCACTGCCACTCCCAAGGTTCAGCACGATATACAGAAGAACCTTGGAATGCTTGATGCACATGTATTCAAGTCCTCATTCAACAGGCCCAACCTCTATTATGAGATTCGGCCAAAGATCCAGGCCACCAAGGAGATCATAAAATTCATAAAGAATAATAACGGGAAATCAGGAATTATTTACTGCCTGAGCCGCAAGAAAGTTGAGGAGCTTGCACAGACACTAACGATCAACGGTATAAAGGCGCTGCCATATCATGCCGGGATGGATTCTGCCACGAGAAGCGCCAACCAGGACAGCTTCCTGATGGAGGAGGCTGATGTAATAGTCGCCACCATAGCATTTGGTATGGGTATAGATAAGCCCGATGTTAGGTTCGTCATACATTACGATATACCCAAGAGCCTGGAGGGATACTACCAGGAAACCGGTCGCGCCGGCCGTGACGGTGGCGAGGGAAGATGCATCACCTTTTACCGTTACAAGGATATCCAGAAACTGGAAAAGTTCATGCAGAACAAGCATATCGCCGAGCAGGAAATAGGCAAGCAGTTATTGCTCGAAACGGTTGCTTATGCTGAGAGTGCTGTTTGCCGCCGCAGACACCTTCTTCACTATTTCGGCGAAGAGTACCCTGATGACAATTGCGAAAACTGCGATAACTGCAACCATCCCAAAACCCGGTTTGAGGGTAAGAACGACATATTACTGGTGTTGCGCACAGTTCAGGCCGTGAAGGAAAGATTCAAGGCTGAACACATTGCCGAAATAATTGTCGGAAAGAAAAGTCAGGCGGTACAGACGTACGGTCACAATGAGCTTGATGAGTTCGGACAGGGAGAGGGAAAAAATGAGAAATACTGGCTTGCCGTTATCAGGCAGGCAATGATCTCGAAGTTCGTTGTAAAGGAAATTGAGAATTACGGATTGCTGCGGCTTAGTCCGGAAGGCCTGGAATTCATGAAGAATCCCTCTTCTTTCATGCTTGTCGAAGAGCAGGAGTATGATTACAACGATCCGGAAGATTCAAACGGCAGCAATGGGGGAAAAACAAGCACAGTCGACCTTGAACTTCTGGCAATCCTGAAAGATCTGCGTAAAAAGGTCTCCAGGAAGCAGAATCTTCCGCCTTTCGTAATTTTCCAGGACCCCTCGCTTGAGGATATGGCTCTCCAGTACCCGGTAACTGTCGAAGAGATGCAGAATATTGCCGGGGTTGGTACCGGCAAGGCCAAAAAGTACGGCAGGGAGTTTGTCGATGTGATAAAGGCTTATGTTGAAGAGAAGGAGATAATTCGTCCGCAGGATATGGTAGTCAAATCGGTTGTCAACAAATCGGGTGTAAAGGTCTCAATCATCCAGTCGATCGACCGTAAAATGAACCTTGACGACATTGCTGCCTCAAAGAATATGGAAATGGATGCTCTGCTTACCGAGATAGAGGCTATTGTAAATTCAGGCACGAAGCTTAACATTGACTACTATATAGACGGACTTATCGACGAAGAGAGGCAGGCTGAAGTTTTTGATTATTTCAGGGAGGAAGCTGAGAGTGAATCAATAGAGGAGGCTCTTTCAGAGCTGGGAGAGGATGATTACAGCGAAGAGGACATCAGGCTTATGAGGATTAAATTCATGTCAGAGCTGGGGAACTGATCGCAGGCAGGTAAGGCCGTTCTAAAACAATTACCGGGATGCAGGGAGTGAATTATTTCTTGCATCCCGGTTTTTTTCGTAATATTTTTGCCTTTTCGTCGTCATCTTTATTATAAGCTGCCATCCTGTTGTTTTCCGGGGCTCAAAAAGCCTTTCATGTCAGGGGGTATGCGGTTGTAATTAATTTGAATGTCTTCTATGGAAAAAATTCTTGAAATAAAGGGGCTCACAAAGCACTACGGCAGGATCAGGGCTGTGCATATGCTGGATATGGAAGTGGGACGCGGACAGGTATACGGGATACTGGGGCCCAACGGAAGCGGAAAGACAACCACCCTTTCGGTCATCATGGGGGTTATCCGGCAGCAGTCCGGTACCTTTTCATGGTTCGGCAACGGTTACAGCACCGGCTGGAAAAAGAGGGTAGGCAGCCTTATTGAAGTGCCTAATTTTTATCCATACCTCAGTCTGGTCAAAAACCTTGAGATCATAGCACTTATCAAGGAGGTCCCGGCAGGCGATATCGACAGGGTGCTTGAGGTTACCGGCCTGATAAACCGGAAGCACTCACCATACCGTACCCTTTCGCTGGGTATGAAGCAGAGGCTGGCAATGGCCGCTGTACTGCTGGGTGATCCGGAGGTTATGGTGCTTGATGAACCAACAAACGGACTCGACCCTGAAGGTATTGCCGAGGTTAGGGAGATCATTAGCGATGAAGCTGAAAAGGGCAAGACGGTGATCCTTGCAAGCCACATCCTGGGGGAGGTTGAAAAGGTTTGTTCGCACGTTGCCGTGCTCAAGGAAGGAGAGCTGCTCGCTTCAGGCAGGGTTGATGAGCTTCTCGGGTCTGACCCGGTATATATGGTATCGGCAACCGATATTCAGCGTTTCGAAGAGATTATTGTACGCGCCGGCAAGGCTAAAAAAATCGAAAAAAAAGGAGATGATCTCATAATTACCTGCAGCAGTCCACTACCACCAGAAGAGATCAACAGGTTTGCATTTGAGAATGGAATTGTGCTTTCAAAGCTGGTTCCGGTTAAAAAGAGCCTTGAGTCCCATTTTCTTGAGCTGGTGAAGTAACCATAAACCGGCGATAAACCCGAAAAATCAGCTAAAATGTTAAAACTTATAAAAATAGAGCTTGTAAAGCTGCTCAACTATACATCCTTCAAGGTTATTCTTTTGCTGCACCTGGCACTTTTCTCACTGGTGGTGTTTGTTTCTTCACGCATCGATATAACGGTTCCCGGTTTTGACACCGGCAACCTGTTCAGGTTCCCACATGTATGGAGTTATTTTTCCTGGATAGCGAGCTGGTTCAACCTGCTGCTTGCCATACTAATAATAATGGTGGCCGGCAACGAGTTCTCCTACCGCACTTTCAGGCAGCATGTTATTGACGGGTTGTCACGAAGCGGACTTCTGGGCGGCAAAATGCTGGTGGTGCTCATGATAGCTTTTTATGCCCTTATCCTGGTACTGGTCACCGGACTGATTTATGGCACTGTATATACTTCAGGCATCACTGCAGATACCGTTTTTGCCGGAATGCATATCCTTCTGGTGTATTTCCTGCAGACAATATCTTTTATGGTTATCGGGCTGCTTCTTGTATTGCTTTTACGGAGCACCGCACTTTCAATTATCATTTTTGTACTGCTCCGGTTTCCTATAGAACCGGTGATACGTGCGTTTTTACCCCAATATATGCGACCCTTTTTCCCGATGAAAGCCGTTGGCTCGCTCACCCCGATGCCGGAATTCCTCAGCATTTCATCTGAAACGGCTTTTGAGACCGCCGATGGCACAAACGCACTAACATTAAGCGAGATGGGTCTTGTTGCGCAGGGTCTGCCCCTTTTGGGACAGGTATTACTGGCGCTGGGATATACCATACTCTTCACCGCACTCGCATGGCTGATCATTAAAAGGCGCAACCTCTGATCTGCTGACTGACCTGACAACCTGGAGGGTTCCTGCTTGTGCCTGCCGGCACAATGTTCCCGGCCCCCAATTGCCCGCCCCCAATTGCTGATCACACTTTTCTGCGGTAAAATTTTTCTTGGCAGGCTCATCCTCTTTTTATAGTTTTGTTTTTACATATGCACTGGATTGATATAATTGTATTTGTACTCTATATATTCCTTGTCCTTGGTATAGGTTTCTATTTTCTGTGGCGCAACCGTGATGCAGATGACTATTACGTGGGCAGCCGCAGTATGGGAAGTGTTCATGTCGGGCTCTCCGTAGTCGCCACCGACGTGGGGGGCGGTTTTTCCATCGGGCTCGGGGGACTGGGTTTTATAATGGGTCTGGCCGGATCATGGATGCTCTTTACCGGGCTTATCGGCGCCTGGCTGAGCGCTGTTATCCTGATCCCGAAGGTCCATCCCCTTGGAAAGGAGAAGAAGCTGTACACCTTTCCGCAGATCTTTGCCCATTTTTACAGTCCCCGTGTCGCGATGATGGCCGGCATCATATCCGCCATCGGTTACCTTGGTTTTACAAGCTCCCAGATCCTGGCCGGTGCCAAGCTTGCATCATCCACTTTCATTAACCTTGACATGAACACCGCACTGATAGTGATGGGTGTGATTGCCGTAGTGTATACAGTGGTGGGGGGGATCAAAGCCGTGATATATACCGATACCTTCCAGTGGATCATACTGATGGGGGGACTGATCTTTATTGGAATTCCTTCGGGCTATATTGCCATTGGAGGAATGGACGCCATCAGGGAGACCCTCGGTCCCGAATTTTTGTCGTTCCGCAACGTGCCATGGCAGACCATCGTCAACTGGGCCGTTACCATATTGCCGATATGGTTCGTGGGCATGACCCTTTACCAGCGGATCTATTCGACCCGGAGCGTTAAGGAGGCAAGAAAGGCATGGTTCATTGCCGGCATATTCGAATGGCCCTTCATGGCCATGATGGGGGTGATCCTGGGATTATTCGCGAGGGTAGCATTTGAGAACGGCATGTTCGAATATCTTGGCTATATGGCTGGTGAAGAGCTCGATCCGGAAAAAGGCCTTCCGCTGCTGTTGCGTACTGTGTTGCCGGTGGGACTGATGGGGCTGATGATGTCGGCATATTTCTCGGCAATAATGTCGACAGCCGACAGCTGCATGATGGCGGCCTCGGGTAATCTGCTGACCGATATCCTGTCGAAAATTTTCAAAATCGGGGGTAACGAAAAAAGGATGCTCAGGTATTCACAGTTGCTCACACTTATTATTGGTGTGCTGGCACTGCTGCTGGCTGCCTCGATGGAGAATGTGCTCGAGCTGATGCTCTATTCATATGCATTTATGGTGTCGGGTTTGCTGGTGCCCGTCATAGGCGCCTTTTTCCTGAAACGGCGCACCCCCCTGGCCGCCTTCTGGTCGATGCTGCTTGGTGGCGGCACCACGCTGGTGCTTACAGCAACGGGGGTAGCGCTGCCATTCGGACTTGACCCGAACATATTCGGGATAACGGTATCGGCGCTTACTTTTTTTACTCTTGTCGGGCTAGTTCCTCCCAAAAATCAGTAAACCCGGCCGGTCGCCAGAATCAGTAGTTTAACTGACTGCCGCTTGAATTCTGAAATAAATAACCCGGCCGGGTTAAAGCCTGGCCGGGTTACTCCGGATTTTGAATATTTGCATAGCAGGTTACCGTAAAACTGCAAAGATCTTAATTGACGCTGAAAACCTCGTCGCCGAGACCCTGGTTGATCTCTATTGACTTCACCTCCAGGTCGAATGCCTGCGGGCCGGCCTGCTGCCTCATCAGGAACGGGAACTTCATTCCCTGTACATCCCTGTAATCATTGAAGTCGGTTGTCTGTGTCATGGGTCCCATGGGTGTGTCCTGGGTAATGACGTTACGTACTTTCAGGCCGCTGGCAACATCAAAGAAATCGGTAACGGTAATGCCCTGGGGACTAGTAATGTTTACCTTGTAGGCCGGACTGCCCTCAATAGTCTCAACTCCGTCAAGTTCAAGTGTGTATCCCCTCTCTTCGTACGTAAGCTCGGGGTTCATGACTGCCTGTGTTTTCATCTGGTCAAGCATTTCGCCTTCCAGCTCCATGGTGCCCTGCATTCCGCGCTCGCCGTCGAACAACTGTTCCTGCATCACGTTCCCGCCCATGCTCGTGACTACCCTTATCTTGTTGGGCGCCTTCTGCTGGGTGACCATCTCTATAACCATCCCCTGAACGCTTGCACTCATCTCGATGGTAATGTCGCTTATGTTTTTCATCGCAGCCTCACCGCCAATAGCCTCGATATAGTTCCTGATCACCATGCTTCCGGTCATGTCGTCGGGAATGTCTACATCGGCCTCCTCAATAAGCCTTCCAAAGGCATCATAGAATTCAACCTCACCTGTGGCGCTGAACTTTTTGAGGGTTTCGGCTACCTCTCCCTTGTTGCCGCCTACAATTATATAGCTGTTGGCAGGCAGCAGAAATTTGCGGGCCATCTCCTGTACGTCGGCAACGGATACTTCTCCAAGCTTTTCAAGGTATGTGGCATAGTAATCGGCTGGCAGGCCGTACCTCTCTATGTTGAGGGCGAAGTTTGCAATTGTACGGGGACTCTCAAGGGAACGGGCAAAGCTGCCGTTCATGAAGTTTTTGACCAGGTCAAGGCTCTCCTGGTCAACAGGTTCGTTTCTCAGCCTCTCCATCTCGTACAATATCTCCGTTATAGTGCTGTCGGTAACCGAATTGCGCACTTCTGTACGGGCATTGAACCTTCCCACAAGCCTGTCGTTCGATATACTGGAGCGGGCGCCGTAGGTATACCCCTTGTCCTCTCTCAGGTTCTGCATCAGCCTGCCGCTGAAGACGCCGCCGCCAAGGATGTTGTTCATCACACTCACCCTGATGGCATCGGGATCGCCCGGTTTCAGCACCACTGGGTGGGTAACCGATACAACTGACTGTACCGCGCCGGTACGGTCGGCCATTGCAACCCTCCTGCCGGTGGGTGCAGCAGGTGTTTCGTAGGTGTGCCTGGGCACCTCTGAGGGTTGCCAGGCACTGAAGTATTGGTCCATAAGGTTCTTTGCATCATCGAGTCTTATGTCACCCACAATAACCATGTAGGCGACATTGGGCCTGAAATAGGTGCTGTAATAATCTGTCAGCATCTCCCTGGTGATGTTCCTGAGGGTCTCCTCGGTTGTCACTTCCCCGTAAGGGTGATCTTCACCGTAAACCAGTACGGTTGACATGTTGCTTACCATGGCCCCCGCATCGGTCCTTACAGTTGCCTGTGCCGTTATTGCCTGTGAACGCTCCCTCTCCAGTTCATCCTCGGGAAAGACGGGGTTAAGGAGTACGTCAGACATAAGGTCGAGCAGGCTTTCTGTGTGCCTGGTGAGCGACGAGCCGAACATGCCTGTTGAAAATGTACTGAGAGAGGCGCCGATAAAATCAATCGCCTCGTCGATCTCGGGCTTTGTGCGGTTTGTAGTGCCTGACCTCATCAAAGAGCCGGCCATACCTATGTAACCCTTTGCATCATGTTCCATTACCGGATCGATATCGAGCGTAAGCTGGAATGATACCACAGGTACCTTGTCGTTTTCGACCACAATTACCTGCAGGCCATTGTCCATCGTGAACTTTTCGTAGTCGCCTATCTGGATAACGGGTGCGGGCCCCGGCTCGGGTGCCCTGGTCCTGTCAATCTGGGCGCTGAGGGGTATCAGGAAGAAAGCCAGGATTAGTATGCTTGTAATTCGCTTCATTTCAGTAGGTTTAGTTTTTTGTTTTGATTTGTTAACGGTTAAAGACTGCCGGAGTGCTGCCCATAGATCTGCCAGGCCCCGGTTTCCTCCTGGCTGATCAGTTCTGTTTGGGCAGGTAATAGAGTACCACCCTGTTTTCTTCGGTGAAATACCTCTGCGCCGCGGCAAGTATGTCTTCGCGGGTAACTTCCATATAGCGTTCAATTTCGGTATTGATCCTGCCGGCATCACCCAGTATGGTATGGTAGGTGGCAAGACTGTTGGCCCTGGCTGCCATGGTTGTGTTTGAGTTTACAAACTGGCTCTCAATCTGGTTTCTGAGCTTTTCCATCTCAAACTCTGAGATCAGCTCGGTCCTCACCTTTTCAAGCTCAGTGTTTATTGCGTCCTCAAGCACTTTGGGGTCGGTGCCCATGTTTGGGAATGCAAGTATAAGTGAAAGTCCGGGATCTTCAAGGGCAAGTGATTGTGCCGATACCTGCAGGGCCACGCGCTGCTCATCGACCAGTCTCTGGTGCAGGCGCGAACTTTGTCCGCGCGACAGCAGTGCCGCCAGCATATCTGCCGCGTAGAACTCTTCTGTTCCCCTGGCCGGGATATTGTAGGCCTGCAGCACCAGTGGCAGCTGGATGTTGTCAAAAATGGTATCGCGAATTTCCCTGTTTCTCCTTGGCTCAACCGCAGAAGGCCTGTAAATATCATGTTTTCCTGAAGGTATCTCCCCGAAGTATGCCTCAATCAGCTGTTTCGTCTCATCGATATCGATGTCGCCTGCAATCACCAGAACGGCATTGTTCGGCACATAGAACATTTCGTGGAATGCCTCGAATTCATGATCCTCAGCATCCCTTATATGGGTTTCATCACCGATGGGCGCCCATCGGTAGGGATGGACGGAATAGGCTCTTTTCAGTGTCTCTAAAAGGATTGTACCATACGGCCGGTTGTCATACATCTGTTTTTTCTCCTCTATCACAACATCTTTCTGTGTTGCTATGCCGACCGAGTCGACAACGGCATGCATCAGCCTTTCCGATTCCAGCCATAACCCAAGTTCAAGCTGGTTTGAGGGGAGCAGGACGAAGTAGTTGGTTACGTCATTACTGGTATAGGCGTTAAGAGAACCTCCCGCCCGTTCAACGTATTCGGTAAACTCTCCGCGGGGAATATGTTTGGTCCCCTCGAACATCAGATGCTCAAAGAAATGGGCAAACCCTGTCCGGTTTGGATTTTCATTCTTTGAACCCACGTGGTACATGATGTTGGTTACCACCACGGGTGTGGAGTTGTCCTGGTGCAGGATCACGTGTAGTCCGTTGTCAAGGGTGTACTCAACGAAATCGATCTGCACGGCCTGGCTTATAACCGGCAACAGTGATGCCAGCCACAGAAGGCATGTTAAAAATAAACTTCTCATATTTTTTTAGATTAATTCAAAATTGATTAAAGGTAATAAAAAATAAAAATACGAAAGACACAAAAATATTATTTTTTTAAAGTTTTTTGATGACCACGCCAGTACCGGCTATTTGCAATCAGGCATACCGGTTACCGGAATGTAACAGTCCTCCCGGTACCAGAAATTTGTCCCGGAAATGATCTAAAGGTTCTTTTCCGGGTAGAGGTTCTCCCACCATTCGGACTGATTCTTCAGCCATTTGTCAAACCAGGCCATCTTGGTATTGCTCCACTCAATTCTTTTCGTGTAGGTTAGTATATGGTGGTCCTCACCTTCTACCTTGACCAGTTCAACCGGCCTGCCGAGCAGCCTGAGGGCGACATAGAGCTGTATGCTTTCTCCCGGCGGAACATTGGTGTCCTGATCGCCGGTTATAAGAAGCAGCGGGGTATTTATCCTGTCGGCCGAGAACAGTGGACTCTGGTCAACATAAAGCTCCCTGTTGTTCCAGGGGAAGCTTTCCGCACTTGCCTCGGCGCTGTAACCGTAACCCCAGTATCCCTCTCCCCAGTAGCTGGAGATGGAGCTGATCCCGGCGTGTGATATGGCCGCAGCGAAAATATCGGTGCGTGTTGTGAGCAGCATGGTCATGAACCCCCCGTAGGAGGCTCCCATGCAACCGACCCTTTCAGGATCGATAAAAGGGTGGGCATCCAGGAACCTGCGTGTTCCGTCAATTATCTCGTCTGCAACCGTTATGCCCCAGTTGTTCACATGCAGAGCCGAGAATTCCTGTCCGAACCCGATAGCTCCGGATGGTTGCAGCACATAAACCACATAGCCGGAGGCCGCGTACATGTTGAAGGGGTAACGCCCTCCGAAACTTCTGGAAACTGGGGTGGTGCCGCCGTAATAATATACTATCAGCGGGTATTTTTTGGATTCATCAAAACCGGGCGGCAGATATACCCTGCCCGGGATCCTTGCTCCCTGGCTGTTATGGAAGTCCCATTCAAGGCTGTTTCCAAAAACAACATTTCTGAAATTATGGTTGTCGGTATTCTCAAGCTCACGGTATCTGCCATTGCGAAGGTCAAGAATTGATACCTTCGGAGGCGATGACATGCCCGAGCCGGAATATACGGCAAGGGGCTGGTTATCGGCCACTCTCAGCCCGCTTATAATGTCTTCACCTGTCTCGATCACCTGGAACCTGCGGTTACGGGTGTTGTACCTGAAGAGCCTTAAAAAATCCTCTTCACCGGCAACCAGGTAAATATTGTTGTCGGCTTTGTTCCAGAGAGCCTGCGAAACCGACGGATCAAATTCCCTGGTAATGGGATCGGTTTCACCACTTTCAATGTCGTATATATATGCCTGGGTATCATAGTTGTTTGCGATCATACCTTCAGGGATGCTCTCACCCAGTCCCCCGAAAGCCGAAGGTCCGCCCGTGAACAGTATCTTTCTGCCGTCAGGCGAAAAACTACCCGATACCGCCCACCTTTTGTTGTGCAGTATTGTATCGGTTTCGCGTGTATCCATTTCCATTATAAATACGTCCTGCTTTGAATAGGGCCTTTCCAGGTAGTCGGGACGGCTCTGGCTGAAAAGGATCAATTTCCCACAGGGACTGATATCGTGGAGTGATGTTGTCAGGAACCCGTGTGTGAGCCGCTCCCTTATGCCTGTGGAGACATTAACCCTGTGGAGAAAATTACGGTTGCGGAAACCGGGGATCCTGTCCTGCATACCGATAATTCTTTTTGTGCTGCCTTCCTCTTCCGGACCCTCCTCACGGATGCTGTAAACGATATAATTACCGCATGGGGTCCATGAAAACGAACCCATATTTTCAACATCTTCGAGTACCGGAATAATTTCACCGCTTTCCAGGTTGTGGGTCCAGATGGTTGATTTTCCGTCGCGGCTGGTGCGATACGAGATGATATTGTCATCAGGTGTCCAGGTAAATGACGATACACTGGCATGTCTGAAGGAGTGCATCATTTGTCCGTCACCGACCCTTCTCACCTCCGTCCACCTTTCCGACCTGTCGGAGGGCGGCAGTGTTCTGCTGAAGCTGATGGTGTAATACTTCCCCCCGGATGAAATAGCCGCTCCGCCTGTCTTTACTCCGTCAAGCAGGTGGCTGAGGGTTTTGCCCTGCCCGGGGGTAAGGTCAGTGTAAAGATCATTTTCCTGAGCATATTCAGGCAGGTTGACCCGGGCGCTCAACAGCCAGGGACTTTCATCATCACCGGCAATGGATGTTCTGATTAACAGCAGGTGTTTACCGTTTGTAAGCTCAACCTCTGAAGTCCATTTAGCAGGGTCAGCATCCGGTTTCTGACGGGTGTTCTTGGAGCCCAGTCGGTTACCGTTAAGGTATACTTCCATCATCTGCCTGCTGTGGATTTCCAGCTCCGCTTTCATCCATCGATCAACAGTGATGTAGGTTGCAAGCCACGCATTCGATGCACTGCCTGTACCGGGCACTCCCGCCTCTACAAAACCGGTGTCGTTTGCATGGCCTGTTGTCCATCTTTTTGCGGAGGGTCCTTCACCAATGAACACCTTGTTGTATTGAGGATAATGATCATTTAAATCACGTGGATTAAAACTGAAAAGCTCATTATGCCCGAAGGTTTTACCCTCCATGTTCTCTGTGCCGGAGAAGGCCGGAAGTTCAGGATCAGGCCCCTGAACCATGAGCCATGAGGTTAACGGGATGCTGCCGGCACTGGAAACAAGGGGAATGACAAGCACCAGAAATGAAAGAATGATTTTTTGCATGATACTGGTTTATGGGTTATTAAAACGGGTACTTACAGTCAGAACACGAAGTTAATAATTTTTGCTAATTTGGCTGCCGCTCCTGCTTATGGCAGAGCATAAAAACCAGTTTTCATGAGAGCAGTTATTCAGAGGGTGAAAGAAGCCTCGGTAAGTATAGATGATACTATAAAGACTTCAATAGGTGAGGGATTGTTGATATTACTTGGAGTAGAACGTGAAGACGGAGAAGAAGATGCCAAATGGCTTGCGAAAAAAGCAGCCTCGCTCAGGATATTTGATGATGAACAGGGTGTCATGAATTTGGATATCAACCAGGCTGGGGGAGAGGTAATGGTCATCAGCCAGTTCACTCTTCATGCAAAGACAAAAAAGGGCAACAGGCCATCATATATTCGTGCTGCACCCCCCGAAACAGCTGTTCCGCTATACCAATCATTTATCAGGAGCATTCGCACAGAAACAGGCAAAGAGATCATGACCGGCGATTTTGGAGCCATGATGGAGATCAGACTTGTCAACAGCGGACCCGTTACCATCATTATTGATACCAAAAACAGGGAGTAATAAAAGGATCGGCTATACCAAATGGACAGAAATTCTGATAATCAAGGGTCATCCAAAAACGCCATTCTGCTTGCAGCTGTTATCTCCGCTTTCCTTACCCCCTTTATGGGATCAGCGCTCAACCTTGCTCTTCCCTCCATTGGCAGGGAGTTCGATGCAGACACGCTTTTACTTGGCTGGATACCAACGGCATATCTTCTTTCAAGTGCAGTGTTTCTTGTTCCTTTTGGACGCATTGCCGACATATATGGAAGGAGGATGATCTTTCTCTGGGGGATGGTCATTTTTACCGTGGCTTCCCTGGGTTCGGCGATATCGCCGGGAATAGGGGTACTTTTATTTGTCAGGGTCATTCAGGGTATTGGAAGCGCCATGATGTTTGCAACAGGCGTTGCCATAGTCACATCCGTTTTCCCTGCTGAAGAGAGGGGCAGGGCATTCGGACTTACAATTGCTGCTGTATATGTTGGCCTTTCAGCAGGACCGTTTGCCGGTGGTATCCTGACCGAACAGTTCGGATGGAGGAGCATATTCATTTTTACTACCCTGGCAGGTATTACTGGTGTATATTTCCTCGTTAGCAGGATAAGGGGTGAATGGATTGGTGCAGCAGGCGAACCATTCGATCTTAAGGGCTCTGTAATATATGGCATTTCGTTGTTTTTACTTATATATGGGCTTGGCAACCTGCCTGCAATTGCCGGATTTGCCTTTCTGGGCGCCGGCATTGCCGGGATTGTCATATTCGTATTCGTTGAAATAAATACCAGGTATCCGGTTATGCAGCTGAGACTTTTTTCGGGCAATCCTGTATTTGCCTGGTCCAATGCAGCCGCACTGATAAATTACAGCGCCACATTTGCGGTGGCATTTATACTCAGCCTTTATCTGCAGTATATAAAAGGGTATTCTGCGAGCGGGGCAGGTATTATCCTGGTTTCGCAACCGGTTATTATGGCTGTTGTTTCTCCTCTTGCCGGCCGGTTGTCCGACCGTGTGGAGCCCCGCCTTATTGCAACAGCCGGCATGGCGGTTACCACGGCGGGACTGTTCCTGCTTGGTTTTACGGGCAGTTTGGGCATAGGGTCAATAATAGCAACCCTTGTTTTGCTTGGCATCGGCTTCGGACTTTTTTCATCACCCAACAGCAATGCGATTATGAGCTCTGTAAACTCCAGGTACTATGGTATTGCCTCCGGCACCATGGGCACTATGCGATTGCTCGGACAAATGTTCTCCATGGGTATAGTAATGGTCATTCTGGCATTATACATAGGTCGTGAACCTGTAACAGCGGAGAATTCCGGGGCATTTCTCAGCAGCGTAAAAATTGTATTCTGGTTTTTTACGGGCCTGTGTTTTATTGGAATATTCGCCTCATATGCAAGGGGTAATGTTAGGAACGTTAAATTAAAGAAATAGGGAAGGGGTTTATTTAATTAATTAATAAAAGTATATATGCAGAATATATTTGAACAGCACCTTAAGGAGCTCGATTATGAACGTATAGGCAGGGAAGTTGAAAGTATTAAAGATGCTTCCGGTCAGTATATTACTACAGATTACCTGAAAAAAATATTTGGATTACTCGATTTAACCAGCCTTAACACAGGTGATAATGAAGAGACTACAATTGAAATTTGTCGCAAGGTAAATGAGTTTAGTCTCCATTTCAATGATGTTCCGCCGGTAGCAGCGATCTGTATATGGCCGTCACTTGTGCATGTTGCGAGAAAGTATCTTAATGTTGGAGGCGTATCTATAGCGTCAGTCGCAGGCGGGTTTCCCTCATCGCAGACTTTTGAGCAGGTAAAGATAATGGAGGTCCGGATGTCTGTGGAAGCAGGCGCCGGCGAGATCGATGTTGTAATGCCTGCAGGCAGGTTTCTTGCCGGCGATTTTGCCGGCGCGGCCGGTGAGATCGTTGAGTTGAAGCGGGCTGCAGGTAGTGCTCATCTTAAAGTAATACTTGAAACCGGACTTCTTGAAAATATGACTGATATAAGAAATGCCAGTCTGCTTGCCTTGTATTCAGGTGCCGATTTCATTAAAACTTCGACAGGAAAACTTTCCCCTGCCGCTACCTATAATGCTGTCTATGTCATGGCCGATGCAGTTCGTGATTATTGGAGGCGCACTGGCAGGAAGGTGGGAATAAAGCCTGCCGGAGGAATAGCAGAGCCCTTTGATGCTGTTGTATATTCCAGGGTTGTCGCCTCCATCCTCGGAGAAGAGTGGGTGAACCGGCATCTTTTCAGGATAGGTGCCAGCCGGCTGGCCAACAACATACTTTCTGCATTTCTTGAGACAGGGCATGGAAAGACAAACGAAGTCAACTATTTCTGAATTATTGTTCTTTAAGCTCTTTTTGGTAATTTTGCGGCAGAATTACTGCAGACATTAAACGATGAATACCGGCAGCGACAACCTTCTGCAACAGAATAATGGCTTCGGCTACACCCTGACATCTGGCGGAGAGGCGGTACCCCGGCAGTATGTTTTAAAAGGTGGGGTATTTGGTGTTAATTCAGATGAAGCCGATACTACTTTTAATGAAAGGCCTGTATTCATTGCTGAAAAAAATGATATCCTGTCCCGCTCAGCCGATGCCTACATCAACTATATTGAAAAGGGCCATGATGAGCGGCTTGAATCGGGCATGCTTCAAGGCACCTTATGGGTTCCGGCCCTTGTAATACTGTCATTTCTGCTGCTGACCTGGGTTAAACTGATTTATGTTCAGTTCATCACGCCGGTCCTTGTCTCCGCCTTAAGTTACAAGGAGGCAGAAAAGCTCTATAATGCGAGAGGAGCTGCAACACAAAATGCATTTATGGTGATGCACAGCATATTCGTGATCAACGGTAGTCTCTTCCTTCTTTTTATTGCCGATCATTTCAACTTTGGTATGCCCGACCTTCATCCGGCGATGTTGTTCATAATAGTATCGTTGTTCTTAATTCTTGTTTTTGCCCTTAGATCGGCTGTGCTAAGGCTAAATGGTTTTTTGTTTGACCGTTCTGTTTTATTTGCCAGGTACCTCCACAGTGTATCAATCTATAACAAGATTTTAGGGCTGTTGTTATTGCCTGTTATAATTGGTCTGCTCTATGCCGGTGATTCTGCATATGTACCCCTTATCTATTCAGGAATCATTATGGCCGGGGTCTTTTACGTTTTGCAGCTTTGGAGGGGGCTTGAAATAGTTATGAAAAAAGAGTTTTCTGTTTTCTATTTGATTTTGTATTTTTGTGCATTCGAATTTTTACCTGTTTTTGTTCTTTACAAGATGCTTCAAGTTTTTCTGATTTAAGGAAAGGTTTAAACTGATTACATCCCATCGAGAGATTATGGCGACGAAGATTAAGAAGATACTGGTTTCTCAGCCTAAACCCGAGAATGATAAATCTCCTTATCTGGAGATGGCAGAGAGAAACAACCTGAAGATTGAATTCCGGCCATTCATAAAAGTTGAGGGAGTCTCCGCAAAGGAGTTCAGGCAGAAACGTATAGATCTGCTTGAGCATACAGCCGTCATCTTTACAAGCCGCACTGCAATAGATCATTATTTCCGGATGGCTGAGGATTTGCGGGTGGTAATACCCGACAGCATGAAGTATTTCTGCCTTTCTGAATCAATAGCACTCTACCTGCAGAAATACATAGTTTACAGGAAGAGAAAAATTTTTTACGGGCAAAATGTTCTTAAGGATCTTGTCGAGCAGGAAGTTAAGAAGCACTCCGGCGAAAGGTTTTTGGTTCCTTTGTCCGATCAGCATAAGCCTGAGATACCGAGGGTGCTCGACAAAAACAAGATCAATTACACCAAGGCTATCCTTTACAGAACCGTTAGCAGTGATCTTTCCGATCTCAGTGACGTCAATTACGATATGCTGGTTTTTTACAGTCCGTCAGGAATAAAGTCGCTTTATCAGAATTTCCCTGATTTTGAACAGAACAATACCAAGATAGCCTGTTTTGGCCCGCATACCGCAAGGGCTATCAAAAAGGCCGGTCTCAGACTTGATATTGAGGCGCCGACCAAAGAGGCGCCTTCAATGACGATGGCACTTGAAATGTTTATCAGGGAATATAACAAAAACGGCTGTGCCGGATAGAGATGACGGCCATGCCCTTTTTTCGCAGTTCTTCGCACATCATCAGGCACGGCAACACAGTCATCCACTTCAATGGAAAAATTCCATAAATCTGAACGTCTCTGCAGCAGAAAAGCTATCGGGAGACTTTTCAGCGACGGGAATACCCTTTTTTATTATCCCTTCAGGCTTTTGTGGTCCGAATCAGGCGAAGATGCAGGTGTGTCGGCCAGAATAGCAATATCGGTCCCCCGTAAAAGGTTCAAAAAAGCCTCGGAGCGTAACCGTATCAAAAGGCTTATAAGGGAGTCTTACCGCCGTAACAAGGGGATTGTTCTGGAGAGCCTTGAGGCTTCCGGCAGCAACATTGATATAATGATCATTTATGTTTCTGAGAGGATGTATGCTTACGATCATATTGATTTAAAGCTGAGGAAAATACTAAAGGAACTTGTTACTGCACATGAGAATTGTTAGGCTCTTTTTTACGTATCTGCTGATTGTTCTGGTCAGGTTCTACCAGTACGTCATATCCCCCCTTACAATGGCTTCATGCAGGTATACGCCAACATGTTCGGCATATGCGGTAGAGGCCCTTAAGAAACACGGGCCGCTGAAGGGAGGGTGGCTTGCCCTGAAGAGAATTGGCAGTTGCAATCCCTGGGGCGGTCAAGGGCATGATCCGGTTCCCTGACAGATAATTCAAGGCCCCGGGCAGGCTTTTTGCAGGCAAATAGAATTACTTCAGCATCGCCCGCCGGCCATTTTGCGTATTGCCGCCTGCCCGCTGACCGGGAAATTGATATTATTGCAGCATCGCCCGCCGGCTGTTTTGCGTATTTCCGCCCACCCACTGCCCCGGAAATAGATATGGCTGAAGATTATTCTAAAAAATAACCGGAAAACAGCACAGGGCAAACCAATTATTTCTTACTTTTACTTCTGCTGATAATTAACCATAAACAGTTAAATGCTATGGACGATCTGGTTATTAACCTTGACGAATACAACAAGCTTTCAAAAAGCGGGCGTATTTTTAATTTAATCCTTGCAGCTGCAATTATTATTATTTCGTCAGTAACCATTATCAGGAGAATTCTCGATGGCCGTTTATTCAACGAATATCTTTTCCAGATTATCCTGCTGCTTGCCGGCTTCAACATAATTCTCTATACATACGGGTTTTTTTACCGCCTAAGCCGCCGTTATGTTATTCTCAACAACCAGGGTATTGAGTACAAGCTGTCCTGGTCCCAACCGTCAAGGATCATTTCCTGGTCTGAGCTCAAAAAGGTGGAGATCAAAACACTCAGGATTGTATTTCACACCGTTGAAGGAGTGGCGTCAAAGATGAAACTTGGTGAGATATTTTACAGTGACATCAAGAAGCTCAAAGAGAGCATAGGTAACCAATGCAGCAAAAACGGTGTCGAGTGGTCAGATACAACAGTTGAAAGCGAACTTGCAGAAAAGGCTTTGAAACGGACACCCTGAGGTCTGCTCCACACCGCTTTCCAGACGAATTTCACCTTCCGCAACATGCGCTTCACACCGAATGCCTGGCGGCTCTCCCGCCTTTTGCAGCATGCCTCACACCGCTTCCCTGCAGCCCCCCTGTATCCTGCCCTGCGATGCCTTCCATGATTACATTCCCAATTTGCACTTTTGCCCCTGAGCATGCCTCAATAATATCAGTAATGCTCCGTTTAATTTTAGTACTTTTGCATAAAAATTATCATATATGGCCAGAGTCAGAGTAACGAAGCAGTTTGATTTTGAGATGGCCCATGCCCTTTGGAATTATGATGGTCCGTGCAAAAGCCTGCACGGGCATTCATACAGGCTCTTTGTAACAGTAACGGGCCATCCGGTAAAGAACAAAGCCGAATCCACCCACGGGATGGTCATGGATTTCGGCGATCTGCGCAAGATGGTCGCCGAAGCCGTGATAAGTGAATTTGACCATGCTTTGGTCATTAGCAGTGAAGTGCCTGAGGGGCACTATAAAAGCATGGGGGCGATGTTGGATAAACTCAGGATTGTTGATTACCAGCCTACATGTGAGAACATGATAGTTGATTTTGCGGGACGCATCGGGAAGAGGCTGCCTGCCGGCGTCGAGCTCCACTCTCTCCGGCTCCAGGAAACCTCCACATCTTATGCAGAGTGGTTTGCGTCAGATAACCCCTGAATACCATAACACCTGTGCATGGGCCGGCTGCCGGCGAACGGGCCGTGAAGACCAAGGCAATTCTTAAACAAGATTATTATGCCATCAGAAAAGAAGCTTTTTTTGCTCGACGCCTACGCGCTGATCTACCGGTCATATTATGCCTTCATCAGGAATCCCCGTTTCAACTCAAAGGGGCTTAACACGTCGGCCATTTTCGGTTTTGTGAACACACTCGATGAAGTTCTTAAAAATGAAAAGCCGAGCCATATAGCCGTCGTTTTCGATCCCCCTTCACCCACTTTCCGGCACGAGATGTTTTCCGCCTACAAGGCCAACAGGGATGAAACACCGGAAGACATAAAGAGATCCGTGCCGTGGATCAGAAACCTCCTTGAGGCTTACAACATACCGGTGTTAGAAGCTGCCGGCTACGAGGCTGACGACGTTATCGGCACCCTTGCCAGGAAAGCTGAGAAGAGGGGATATACCACCTATATGATGACGCCTGACAAGGATTTCTGCCAGCTTGTTTCCGGCAATATTTTCCTGTATAAACCGAAAAGATCCGGTAATGATGCAGAGGTATGGGGCCCTGATGAGGTGATGAAGCATTATGATATTGACGATCCGCAACAAGTAATCGATGTTCTGGCGATGATGGGAGATGCGTCAGACAATATACCGGGTGTTCCGGGCATTGGCGAGAAGACAGCCAAAAAGATCATTTCCAAATTCAAGTCTGTTCAGCAGGTGCTTGAAAACCTGGATGAGTTCAAAGGCAAGCAGAGGGAGAATATTGAACAGAGTGCCGAAAAGCTCAGGCTTTCCCGTGAGCTGGTCACGATAGCCCTCGATGCACCCGTTGAACTTGATGAGAAAATGCTGGCATTGAAGCCGCCCGATATTGAAAAGCTTAAAAAGCTGTTCGCCGAACTGGAGTTCCGTACCGCCGGTGAAAGAATCCTTTCGGGTTTTTCCGGGAAGCCACCCTCAGGCGACCCTGTACAGGGGTCTTTGTTTGATCATGATTCCACCGGATCCGGAAATGATACTGAAGATGGGGGTAGCGGACTGGATACAATTAAGACGGTTGATCATAAGTATCATCTTGCTGAAGGCAGGCAGGAGCGTGAGAAATTGATAGATACGCTTTCGCGGAAGAAAGAGTTCTGCTTTGACACCGAGACCGACGGACTTGATCCGCATGAGAGCGGGCTTGTGGGGCTCTCGTTCTGCTGCAAACCCCATGAGGCATGGTATGTACCTGTTCCTGCCGGCAGGGCCGAAGCTGAAGCCGTTATCGGTGAGTTCAGGGAACTTTTTGAAAACGAGAAGATTGCCAAGGTTGGTCAGAATATCAAGTTTGATATTCTGGTGCTCGCCGGATACGGTATAGGGGTGAAGGGAAGGCTTTTCGATACGATGCTTGCCCATTACCTGCTGGAACCCGGACTGCGTCACAACATGAACTACCTTGCAGAGGTTTACCTCGGGTATGCCCCGGTATCAATTGAGGAGCTGATCGGGAAAAAGGGGCGGGGACAGAAGAGCATGCGTGATGTTGAACCTGACACGATAAAGGAATATGCGGCAGAGGATGCCGATATCACCTGGCAACTGAAGGAGATACTTGAAAAGGAACTCGAAAAAGAAGGGATGGTCAGTCTGGCCGGAGAGCTTGAAATGCCTCTCGCCACAGTCCTTGCATCTATGGAAAAAGCAGGGGTAAGGCTTGATTCGGGATCATTGGAATCGATCTCCGGAAAACTGTCGCACGACCTGGTGCAGATCGAAAAAGAGGTTTACGAACTTGCCGGCACTGAATTTAACCTGGCGTCACCAAAACAGCTTGGCGAGATACTGTTTGAAAGGATGAAGATTGTCGACAATGCAAAGCGGACCAAAACAAAGCAGTTCTCAACCAACGAAGAGGTGCTCGACAAGATAAAGGACAAGCACCCGATAATTCCTAAGATACTTGAATACAGGGGACTTAAAAAGCTGTTGTCAACATATGTCGATGCCCTCCCTAAGCTGGTTAACCGGCGCACGGGGCGGATCCATACATCATTCAACCAGGCGGTCACCTCCACCGGGCGTCTGAGTTCAACCAATCCAAACCTTCAGAACATTCCCATCCGTGAGGAGAGGGGCAGGGAGATCAGGAAAGCCTTTATTGCCCGCGACAGCGACCATCTGCTGCTGGCGGCTGACTATTCACAGATCGAGCTCCGGCTGATGGCCCATATGAGCGGAGATAAGGGCATGATAGAAGCTTTCAGTAAAAACGAGGATATCCATGCTGCAACGGCTGCAAAGATTTTTTCTGTTGGCAGGGATGAGGTGAACAGGGAGATGCGGGCAAAGGCAAAAACAGCCAATTTCGGCATCATATACGGCATTTCTGCCTTCGGGCTGTCACAGAGGCTCAGTATACCCAGGGAGGAGGCTAAAAAGCTTATAGATGGTTATTTCAGCTCCTATCCTGCCGTAAAGGAATATATGGACAGGTGCATCAGCGATGCCAGGGATAAAGGATATGTGGTCACCATAAAGGGCAGGCGCAGGCAGCTTCCCGACATCAATTCAAGAAACTCCCTTGTGCGCGGAAATGCCGAGAGGAATGCAATAAACGCACCGATTCAGGGTTCGGCTGCCGACATTATAAAGCTTGCAATGGTAAAGATCCACGAAGAGCTGGGGAAAAGGAAGCTTAAGACAAAGATGATACTGCAGGTGCACGACGAACTGGTCTTTGATGTATACAGGCCCGAGCTGGATGAGGTACGGGAACTGGTAACCGACGCCATGCAGTCGGTCGTCTCCCTGTCCGTGCCCCTTACCGTCGATACCGGGACCGGCTCAAACTGGCTCGAGGCGCACTGACACCTTTTGCCCTGCCGAATGGCTGCTCCGCCGCAGCACCAGGCAGCTTTCCGTCTGCAATCTTCTCGGCCAAAATTTGCGTTGCCATCGCCGCTCCGCACCGCCAGCCTGCTTCTCCGCCATTCCTGCATGACACCATTCCGTTCTGTCGCCTTGTGATCTGCCTCACAACAGCACCGCCAGCCTTTGGCTACCTGCAGGTCAGCAGCCTTTGCAGACTGCCGTGCTGGCGGTCATCCGCCGCCGATCCATGAGGCGATATCGTCGATCACCCCCTGGTAAACATTTTTTAGCTCATAGTATTCCGCCGGGTTTGGGGCGCCCTCTCCCTCCATCATCAGGTGGTTGAGCGTGGGGTAGGATATGAGCCTTGCTCCCGGGTGGCCCTTCAGTGCCTTTTGCCAGCCAGCGAAATCTTCCATTGTAACCTGGTAGTCCCTTTCGCCCTGCAGCACAAGGATCCTTTGCGGAAGTCCGGATGCCACGGCACGCTGGTCGTAGCTGTTCAGGTCTGCCCAGTAAGCCGGCGGCAGGTTGAGCAGTGTTTCACGGTAGGTAAGCCCTTCAAGCCGGTTTTCGCTTATCGCCCGGGCCTGCTCCCTAATCTCCTCCAGTGCATCCTTCTGCTGGTCAGTCAGTTTCCCCTGAAGGCTCATCAGGTATTCATACTGCTCAGGTACAAGGTATTGCAGTGGCCTTGAATTGCCTGCCATAATGATTATACCGGCAATACCGGGGTCTTTTGAGGCAATGGCCGGGGCCAGCATTCCTCCCAGGCTGTGCCCCAGGAGATGGATCCTGCCGGGGTCGGCCCCGGGAATCTCCCTTGCGGCTGCAACAGCCGCAAGAGCGTCATTCCCTGTTTCATCCCATATGGTAAAGTTGTTCCTGTCAAACGTTCCGCCATGTTTGAGGGTTCGCTTCTCATATCTCAGTACGGCAATTCCCCTGGAGGCAAGTCCCCATGCCATATCCCTGAAAGGTTTGTTGGGGCCAATGGTCTCGTCTGCATCGTGCGGACCCGACCCGTGTACCAGTACCACAACGGGAACATTCTGCTGTTCGTGAGGCATCGTCACAATTCCGGGGAGAGTGATACCGTCGCAGTCGATCGCAATTTCATATTCGGCAAAAAGAGACGAATCGGCATAAACCGGGGGCGGTGAAAAGCTGGTGGCCGGGGCGGGCACAAACTGAAATCCGGCCACCATGTTGCCTCGGTTAAAAACCACCCTGAAACCAATCTCCATTTTTTCGAACTGGCATACAAGCACTACGACCTCATATTCATCGGCTTTATCAAAGAGAGCCCTGTCGACGTATTCAAAACTGCCCAGCTGTACTTCCAGGCCATTGGCTATCTCCTCCAGTTGTCCCTCAGGTATCATGGCATTTACCTCCTCTGCCAGCATTTCCCTCACATGTTCGGTTTCGCGGTTAATGAAGTGTTCAAGCAGCCTGCGTGCTTCGGTTTCCAGCAGGATATTCTGCTGGGCTGCCGGTTGCTGCAACGGCAGCATCATAAACATTGCAACGGCCAGCAATCTTATTGCCTTATTGCCGTTAAGGTTTGTTTTTTTCATGATCCGGTCTTTTATTAATGATATTTTGTCTGCCGAAGGCTGATGGGGGCTTCATGTAAAAACATTCCTGAAACACAGCCTGGCTTTGTTCCTTATCCGGCTGGTAACGGCACTGTGGCCGCATTGTCGTGACTTATCCCTGCCGGGTTGCTTAATTGTCCAGTCATGGGCGTTACCCGCCCCTGCCGCTTCCCGGCCCTTGCCGTCGCCTGCCCGATCGCTGCCCGGCCATTGCCGTTCCCGGCCACAGGCGTTCTCTACCCGACCGAGTAGGAGGTGGCGGCTTTCTGTGCGTTGAGTGAGCGTCTCAGGGTTTTCCTCAGCAGGAATATGGTTTCGTCATTTACCAGCATGTCTGATTTAAGCAGTTCTTTGTACCTCTCTTTTGCCCTGGCGCGAAACTCCTTTGACCTGAAGATGTTGTTAAATAATCCTGCCTCTCCGGCAAGGACTGCCATCAGCCAGGTCTCCCTCTCAGGCTTTCTTCCGTAAACCAGCGACCTTTCAAGACGGGTAATATCCGGTTTGAGCATGTCGTACTTTATGACCCTGTAACTGCTGCCCACCTCCCAGGAGATGAAAAAGATCTCCTCTCTAAGCAGCAGATTCTTTTCAATCATCCTTTCAAGTTGCTGCTTGTAAACTGGTGCTGCTTTCCTTGGTACCAGGTACTGCAGCCTTGACAGTTTCTTCCCCGAAAGGGGCACCATCATCTCTATGACCGAATCCAGCACAGTGTCGCCTGTTTCGGTCTCCCTGCACCATACGGTCCTGCCTTCGGCTTTCAGTATCCCTTTTTCGGACAGCTCGAACAGGCAGGCGTAGAAATGCACGTATTTGAGTGCCGTTGTATTGAAATAGACCGGTTTT